>NZ_JAMQJY010000001.1:2436113-2740628 GCF_023703085.1 Alkalicoccobacillus plakortidis
CTGGTTAAATGAAACCTGATACTCACCTAGATACTCTGCTTTATTAAAGATATTACTAATCCACTGATCAAATAAGGAATTTGCACTCTTGTCATTTCCCTCACGCAAAGCAAGTAATAGCTCACCTTCAATTTTCTTCGGATATTGATATTCAATGATCTTTTTACGTGAACCTGATTTTATATTTTCATAGAATATAATACTATTATTCTCGAATTTTAAACGATGTGCCAAGGCTTCTTTTCCTTCTTGGAGCGCAGATGGAGTGTCAATAAGTTCAGAAAATGGAGCACTTACGCCTATACTTATAGGTAATTTAAGATACTTTTCAATATAAGAATGGATAAGTTCAGTCCACTCATACACATGCTGATCGATATTCTCCTTCTGACCATCCATGCCAACTAATATTAATAACGAATGATCATTCCAAACAGTTGGAAGTCTATGATGCTCATGGATGACCTCCTCTACGATATTTTTAATAGCAAATGTATGCCATTCTTCATGTTGCGCCGCTGTTTCTTCATCATCGGCACTATTATAACGGTCATATCGCAGAACAATCATTGTCATAATGTCCCATGATTCGATCTTCTCATCTAATTTATAAATTTTAACCTTTTCTAAGATCTCATGTTTGTCCAATGTTTTTCCTTCATAAAAGCGAATAAGAAAAAATAATAAGGATTGCTTTAAGTGTTTATTAATATCTTTCTCAAGACCTTTTTTTGATGTGAATAGTTCATTAAGGTGACGTTCAATTTCCACTACATCATCTTTATTCTGTGTGAAAGGTACTGGCTGTGCTTGTCTTGCGAGTTTGAGAAGGTTATTAATTGGCCGATAAAGATTACGACTAATCATCCAGACAGCCACTAAACAAAATAGAATAATACCTGAGACGATTGAAAACGTAAACCACCCAATTGAGTTGGATTCTTTTGTTAATTCACTTATTGATGCACTATAAATATAGGTCCAGTTGTTAGACGATCTAGCGTATGTAAGTACATGTTCTTCTCCATTTAAATTCGTATGATATTGACCTTCGTCTAAATTAGTAGGAAGATTTTCTTCATATCCGATTTCCGTTAAGGTCTTCCCAATGTTCTCAGTATCCTGATCAATGAGAATTTTTCCTTCTTTGTCGAGAACGAACTTAGCTCCTGCTCCACTTTCGTCAGCAATCATGTCCTGTAATGTACACATCGGCACATTGGCAAGCACCATACTGGTTTTGTCGATTGTTTTTTCAGGGAGCTTTTTCACTAAACTAATGGTATAAGGACAGTCTCTATTAATGATGCTACTGCTGAACTCTGCATTATTAAGCAACACCCAACCCATATCATTCTCTATATCCATTAAAGATTGATATTCTAGTTGATCTTGATGCTGATCAAGTCTTTCTAATCCATCATTTTTAACAATCCAGTTCTGATCGGTATTAACCATTATGACCTCTTCAACCTTTGTTCCAAGTGACTGAAGCCTAATAAAATCTCCCTTTATATTGTTTAATAATTTGAAATCTTCAGCTAATAAAGGACGCCTAACCGCTTCGTTAATCGTTGGAGAATCAATTAATACGTCTATCGAATGGCTTACAATTGAAAGAGTCTGCTCTATATTTGAGCGCATTTGTTGAATGAATTCTACATTTTCATTACTCACTTTCTCCTCAACTTGCTTAACAGACTGTTGATAAGAAAAAATACCAACAATAATGACTGGAATAATACTGATAAGTGCTCCATATAAAAGTAATCTTGCTTTAAAGCTATACTTCAATTCATTTCCTCCTTTCATTTCATTTAAAAAGACCTGATAATCAGGTCTTTCGAATACTACTTATTTAATACATCCTGTGCATTAAATAGTGAACGATAGTGTAGATCGTCCGTTGCTATTTGGGTTGACCATGGTTTTCCTTCATTATCTGAAACTGCGTAATACGTACCATATTTACGATTTGACTTTAGGGCAAGCCGAAACAGTTGAACAAGATCCTGCTCAGTTAGTAACGTATGTTGAACTCGAGAATGTTTAAAAATGGCTTCTTTTGGCGTTTCTTTCGGGAATGTACCAATCCTCAAATTGATAACAGAAAGTTGCTTATGCTCTGAGAATAGAAAACCTAATTGCTCTGAAGCAAACTTTAAGACCCCATACAATCCTTTTGATTTGGGTATATCCTCAGTTGTGATCTCTCTTCCCAACAAGGAATGCCCCTCTTCTTCGTAAAAATCCGTTACGTGGTTAGAGCTGGCAAAAACAACCTTAGGTATCTTTTTCTCCGCCGCTGCTTGTAATACATAAAAACTTGAGCGAAAAAAGATATTGGTCATGTGTTCAAACTGCTCTTCCTCTAAACTATTACGTGTATTTGTATTTAAAAGGTTTAACAACGCAGTTGCATTTGGGGGTATTTTATTTAAAAGATCCTCCTTATTTAAAGCATCTGTCTCAACATATTCGATGTTAGAGTGCTTTAAATTAGGGTTCTTTTGATCTAAAATCCTAACGTTATACTCAGTTGCCAAATGCTTTGCAAGTACTTGGCCGATTGTTCCCGCACCACCAACTAGAATAATGGTTTTCATGTTGTGACCCCGTCCTTCCAATCTCCATGTAATCATCCTGTAAACGCTTATTTTCTCTTTCTACAAGACGAACTATACATAAATAGTTTAGCGAAGGTCCTAATGAAAATGACATATCCTAACTATAACATGTTAGCGTTTTCATAACAATTACATGACAGCTCGTTAATTAATGATGCCATGTTCAATAATTTCCACAGTTACTGTAGCATTCAGATCTATAGTTGGATACACATCTTTCCATTTTTTTTTTCCACTCATCATTATAGTAGGCATAAACTTTTCGTCCAATCCCGAGATAATCACAATTCGCTTCCTGAATTTTTTTAAATATTGTATTAGCCTCACTTGTTAACTGCTTAGAAAGCTCGGTGTTTAATTTTTTTACGACCTCTCTTTTATATAAATCATCATCTGGAGATTCAGTAGCGTTGAGATATAGAGTTACGTCTATATCTGCTTTTACACCATCCGGTTCTGTTAAGATGGTTAACACACGGTCCATCTTCCTGACCTCCACTGTAATATCATCATACAATTCATTTTTTATCGAATCATTCACTTTACGAGTAAAACGATGCTCTCCTTTTTTATTTCCGTCGAGTATTAACAATAAGGTCGACTCATCTGTATCTAGTTTGCCCGATAATTTAAGCCCATCAAATAAGCCAACACCAGTGAGCGCTGCTCCATTATTTGAATCCACGATCTTCATCGTAGGAATAATCGCATCTTGACCTTCATCATATAGAATCGTTAACGTGTTCTGTAAATTCACCAACGGAATAATTCCAGTATCAACCCCAGTGGTTAATAAGCCTTTAAGGTAGTCATTAATTAGAGGTACATTTTCCGTTTTAATTTGTAGCATTGGCCCGGCCCTACCTTCTATAATAGCTAAGTTAGCTGTTAATGAACTTAGTGGCGAACGATAATTTACATCTAGTACGGAGTAGATATCTTCTTTCGCTAATTCTTCACTAAGAAGAGTAACTTGGTTTTTCGATGCAAATAGTTCGTTACCTATTTTCTTATCTAATTCCGTCCTACTATCACGCGTATTGTGACCTTCTGCAGAAAGAATGACATTTTGAGTTGGTACCTTCTCATTTGGAAATTCAGTTACAATTGCTACTGTTGTGATAAGCTTACCTGATTCTTCATCTATATCAAATGCTTGGCTTTTAATTAATGTAACGTCTTTTAGTAGTTGTTCATCCAGCATCCTGTTAATGAAAGCAGAAGAAAACTATATAAAGTTAATCTACTCAAAAAACGCATCATTCTATGACCCCTCTATATGTAAGATCCATCTTAAGCTTTTATTTTCTCCTTTTTTTATTGATTCATGCATAAAAAGACCTGAACAGTTACGCGATAGGTACGCATATGTCCAGGTTTTTAAGCATGTATCGTTTAATTATTTACTGTGACAGTCTCATTTGGTTGCTCAAGTACATGTTCAATATATTCTTTTCCCCATGTATACATCGCATCCAAAATTGGGAGTAAGCTTTCTCCATGTGTTGTGAGTGAGTATTCAACTTTTGGCGGGACAACAGGATACACTTCACGGTGTAAAATCTGATGGTCTTCAAGCTCACGCAACTGAGTGACTAGCATTCGTTGTGTAATGCCTGGCATAAGTGCTTTTAACTCACCAAAACGTTTTGTACCTTCCTTACCTAAATGCCAAAGAATCAACATCTTCCATTTTCCACCTATTACAGAAAGAGTTAATTCTTTCTCACAGTTAAATTTCCGCTCACCTAAGTTTGGCATATAGCAAGCCCCCTTTCCTTGAGCATAGCACACAGTATATTTTTTCGCACAATGTTCGATTTATGTGCTATTTTGCATTTTTTGTGGGTTTTGTATGATGAATAAAATGGAGCTGGGTCAACAGTTGGAGAACGCACCAAACGACGATCGATCCTGTTTTATGGATCGGTCGTCGTTTTGGTTTCGAGATATTTGTAAAAGCATGGTTTTTGAGCGAGGGTGTAATTGATCTTATGTTACTTTCGAGTGTCTTTTCTTTTGATCACTAACCTTCTTTTTTACTTAATTTATTATTTAAGTTCTTCGGCAATTTGATCAACAACGAGATCTAGTGCAATTGGAGAGTAATACCCAACCCACAAGGCCGTATCTTTTTCATAAACGTGGTCTTCGGTAACGGCTTTTAAGCCTTTCCATACAGAAGTGTCCATAAATTCCGCTGTTAATTCTGCGTTGGTGTCATCCTGAAGTAAAAAGAAATGATCAGCATCCATCTCAGGCAAGATCTCAATGGAAATCATTGAACTGGTGTCGGTATGATCTTCTGCTAATTCAGGAGGTGTCAGCCCCAAATCATCATATAAAATTGCTGCTGTGCGATGATCGACTGTATGAAGACGAATCATATCGTCTCGTGGACGAATGAGAGCCACTGTCTCTCCACCACCGTTTTAGCAAGTTCCTCTTTAAGTCCACTCACTTTTTCATTGTAATCATCAACAATTTTTTGTGCTTGCTCTTGTTGCCCTAACAACTCTCCCATTTTTAGCTGAACAGTCTTCCAGTCCTCCATACGGTCTAGCACAATTGTATCTGCAATGCTTTCTAATTGATCATGGATCCCTTCTTGAGCGTCAGTTGCAATGATAAGATCAGGTTCTAGGGAAAGAATTTGTTCAATATTAGGCTCTTCATACGTTCCAAGTAATGTCGGATCACCTGGTAAATCGCCAAGATAATCTGGAAGTGCTTGGTCCGTTCCAAGCGTATACCGTTCCAATTGGTTGTGTACCTAATGCCAATAGATGATCTAAATATTGAACATCAAGAACCACTATGTTCTCAGGTATTTGATCAAAGGTTATTTCCCCTTTGAGGTGTTCAATCGTCACTTCACCCTCTGATGAAGATTGAGCTTCAGCTTCATTTTCCTCATCTGTTGTATTTCCGCATGCTCCAAGCAATATAGCAAGACCAAGCTAAAAGATTTATCGTCCATCCTCTTTTTGTTTTAGCATTCATAAAATCGATCTCCTTCACCCTAATTGATATTGATAATCATATCCACTTGTACTACTATAAAGATTCAGCCACCTATCGTCCATGCACATTTCTGTTTTTCCATGTATGATAGCGGAAAAGGAAAGGATATTTCTATGACTTTTAATGACAACATAAAAAACGAACTTTCCTCTTATGTATATAAATTAGAAAGCGTTACCTATTTTGATTCACAAAAAAGTATCATGCAAACTCCGTCTCACCATAGTTTCATTCTATTTAAAGAATCCATTGGACAGATTGAACTAAACGGAACTAACTATTCTATTAATGAGGATTCTGTCTTTTTTTCACATGCCAACAATCATAAAAAGCAGGAGATCCACTTCACAGAACGCCTACAAGGATATCATTTTCAATTTTATTCTTTAATAGATCAAGTGGCCGGAGAGTACAAACAAAGTCCTCTTTCTTGCCCTCAAAAGCTCTATACAACACAACACTCGTTACTACAGACAAAAGCAGAAGAGATCTTCAATCTACAAGACCACGATAAGATGATGGCGAATATCTTATTTCAAAAATGGATCTACACAGTATTTAACGAATTACAAACTGGACAGTCCTTATCTATTGAACAACTCATTCATAAAAGCCGTGAATACATAAACACCCATTACCACTTAGAGATTACACGTGACCAACTTGCTCAAATGACTGGACTGAATGTTGATTATTATTCACGTAAATTTAAGCAATACTTTCAAAAAAGTCCGATCACGTACTTAAATGATGTCCGTCTGTGGCAAGCCAAGCAACGGCTGATTCAAACAAATGAACCAATTCGCTCTATTGCTAAACAAGTAGGGTTCACTGATGAGTTTTATTTTAGTCGAAAATTCAAAACAAAAGAGGGGTACTCCCCTACGTTTTATATAAATAAATTAAAACAATCGAGACGTTTGGCCTCACTTAACCATGTTGTTACTGGTCACTCGCTTGCACTTGGTATTGAGCCTTACGCCGCTATACGGAATCAATCTTTTCCTCTTACTAGCGAAATCGAGCATACCCTTTCAATTGGCAATGAGTATCCTGATTTAGAAAGATTGCTTACTGTTAAGCCTGAACTAATTGTTAGATGTGCACCTGCAGATCAAAAACAAACCAATAAAGACGAGCTGTACCATCATATTGCTCCTACAGTCACTCTATCCTTTCAAGATAGCTTGGAAAAAGAATTTAGATATTATGGCTCGTTTACTTAATAGAGAAAATGAAGCTATGACTTTTTTGGAAACGTATCACACAAAAGTAGAGATGGTTAAGAAACAGATAAAACATAAAGTTGGTAGTGGCAATATTCTTATACTGGGGATAGGAGAAGGTGCAATTTGTGTATATGGACAACGAAATCTTGGCAGTGTTCTATACAACGATTTACACATCTCAAAACCTGCAGGAGTGGAGCAGATCTATCATGTGAAAGAAATCTCCCTTTCCGACTTATGTATGATGAATCCAGACCATATCTTGTTAACCATCTATCGAAACAAAAATAGACTACCAAGTAAACAAGCTATACGTAACCAAATAGTACACGTACAGCAAAGTCCAGAGTGGAACGCACTCAAAGCTGTCCAACAGGACAAGATCTATTCAATTCTTGACACAAATCACTTATACACCAGCTATAACTCCTTCTCACAACATTTATTTCTGAATAAAATGCAGCAGTTATTAACTGAGAGAATCTAATAATAGTCTTAAATGTTCAACAACATCACGCAAATGTCCATGTTCAACATTTACCTACTCACGAATAATAAACGGATAAGCTCTATTCAGAAATTTTTCGTGTAGGAAGGTGAACCATGGCCGTTAACGAGTTACAGATGGAAGAATTAAAGCCTTTTGGCATTTTCACTTGGGAAGAAGCAATAAAAGAACAAGGAACACCCGCCATTAATCTATTAAACGACGATCAATGTCGTTCTTTTCTTACTCAATATATGCATGAAATTAATGCCCCTAACTTACGAGTTACTGCATCATTATTTATGAAACAATATGCACGAATTACCATTGCAGCGGCGCTTTATCAAATAAGCTTAAACAATGCATTTGTATCCTTACCAATTGAAAGCTGCCTGTTTGGTAAAGACCGTAAGCTACATATTAAACAAAACGCATGTGACTGGAACGAATGGGAAGCAGATAACCGCAAAGCCTGGCTGCACAGCGTCCTGCACCCCATGTTTGCTCGGCACTTAACACCCATGATCGTCATGCTGCAGCGAACGTCTAAGCTCTCATCCAAAATCCTTTGGGAAAATGCAGCCGTGCGAATCAATTCTTTTTATCGTCAGTTACTTAAAGAAGAGCTTAGCCAAACCCAATCCGATCACGTTATAGCGGATTTTAATTTCCTAAAAGAAGCAAGCGGAGACCTCTTTCAATTAAAAGAGAATCCACTAGCTCCCTTCTTACATCTAGATACTGAGACCTGTACACGCCGTACCTGCTGTATGTATTATTTAATGGATAAAAATGAATACTGTGGTGTTTGTCCGCTGACCAAAAACCCTTCCTCTTAAAATGAGGAAGGGTTTTTAGCTACATTTTCACTTGTTCATTTCATAACTAGATATCTCAATCAAATTCCCATCAGGATCTCTAATATAAACAGAAAGAATAGGACCTAATGCACCTGTTCTTTTAACAGGACCCAAATAATCGCTACACCATTTTGTTTCAACATTTCAATCAAACTAGATTCACTTTCATTTGTAATGAAACACATATCACTTGAACCAGATAATGGACTTTTGGCTTTTGGATCAATCTCTTGACCAGCTTGATGAAAATTAATCTTCTGCTGTCCAAATTTTGCAGCCTTTCTTCCTTCTCCAAAGGTTTCAATCTCCATACCTAGCACATCTTGATAAAACGCACATGATACCTCAATACTCTTTACTGTTAAAACAAAATGATCCAAACGTAAGATCTTCAAATCGTTCACTCCAATCTATTCACACTTGTTTCGCATCAAAAAGCCTTTGTATTTTCTTTGCGAAGTTTTGGACTGGTCGATGAGGATACCGTTTCAGTAAATCAATTACCTCTTGGATAGACACTTGGTTTAGCCCTTCTTCATCTAAGCGCAGATCGACAATATGATAAAGTGTTACAGCGGCATCCTGCACAATATACTCATCTTCTTTTACAGCAACCTTTTTTAACTGAGTAAGAAGCCAGTTTGTATCACTGTCTGTGTTAATAAAATAAGACAGGGCAGAACTGATTTTACCTATGTTATTTCTAGAAAACACCTTATTACCTTCTTCGTATGTATATTCGATCTGTTCCTCTTCAGATGTATAATCCTGATCAGAGTCAGTTTCACGGTATAGCTTCGTCAGGAATTCATTAAAGGACTCTGCAATGGTTGCTTCAAATTCTAAATCGACATCGATTAAGACAACACACGGATCAATCTTATTCTGCCTATAATCTAAGGCTATCCAAACTGAACCATTACCACTTAGTAAAACAATCTTCTTAGGTAATTCCCACTCATTTATTAAATATGACGATTGTAATACGCCTTCTTCTTGATCTACGCTCAATCCGAATAAGTGTTCAATTGTTAAGCTTTCGTCCTCAGATTCATACGCAAATGGAAATTTGTCAAAATGTAAATAGCCTCCGTTTTGTACTTTTAGAAGTTGAAGATACGCTTTAGGAAAACGGACATTTAACTGCTTTTCTACTTCTTGTACAATTGAATCGGTTAATGGCGAAAGTTCATACTCATCAAATAGATCTGAAGTCCAATATGTTTGTTTCATTTGTCTTCTCCCTTTTTAAAATGAACCGTACCCGTTCTGTTTGCCGAGCTCCCCCTACATCGAATACCCTGTCGACTGAAAAAAGAACTGCGATTGTTGATAATTATACGTAACCCTAGAAAAATCAAATGGTTGAGCATTATTCAAATGAAATATCGTCTCTACAAATAATTTAGGTTCACCCTCTTGTAACCCCAAATACTCTGCTTCTACTTTGGTTAGCGAATTCACATGAAGATACATATCAGAGAACCCAATTTTGTGCCCAAGGGCTTCGCTGATGTAGTCAAAAATTGAATTGGTTGCAATTTCGTTATTCAAATAGGTCACAATTGACTTGTTGTAATAGGATTCCTCTAAGCAGAGCGTTTGCCCGTTGATATAACGAACACGTTTGACGTAATAGACATCCTCATCAAGATCAATATTAAGACTCTCTGCTGCTTCCTGCGTTGGCTTTCTAATGTCCAGTTCGATTACTTTCGCAGTAATCTTATCATCTCGAAGCTCCCCACTAAATCCTTGGTTCGTGAAACGAATATAGCCTTTACGCTTTTGTTTCCTTACAAAAATGCCACTTCCCCTTACTTGATAGACTAATCCCTTTTTCTCCAATAAGCTAATTGCTTTAATAACAGTACTTTTGCTCGCTTGATATTGCCCCATTAACGTTTCAAGTACCGGAAGCTTACTTCCTTGCTCAAGCTCATTTTGACTAATATTCTTTTCTAATTCCTTTGCAATTTCCTCATACTTTAGCATAGACAGTCCTCTTTTTGCTTTTTTGTTCTTGTCCCTAAATCATACCATATAGCCATAGATCAAACATTATTAGGTTATTGATAAATTATAACGGTACAATTATAATGTAAGTGTATAATCAATCATAATTAGGGGGTCTATAGATGAAACAATTACCTAAGGATTTTCTTTGGGGCGGCGCTTTAGCTGCACACCAATTTGAGGGTGGATGGAATCAAGGTGGAAAAGGACCAAGTGTAGTTGATGTGATGACAGCAGGTGCACACGGAGTCCCGAGACGAATTACTGAAACGATTGAAGAGGACGCTTTTTACCCGAACCATGAGGCCATTGATTTTTATCATCGGTATAAAGAGGACGTAGCTCTCTTTGCTGAGATGGGGTTAAAGTGTCTACGTACCTCGATAGGCTGGAGCAGAATTTTTCCTAAAGGTGACGAATCCGAACCAAATGAAGCAGGTATGAAATTCTACGATGATCTTTTTGATGAGTTATTAGCTCATGGCATTGAACCGGTTGTGACGTTGTCTCACTTTGAGATGCCTCTTCATTTAGCTAGAGAATATGGTGGTTTCCGCAATCGTAAAGTGGTTGATTTCTTCGTGAAGTTTGCAGAAGTCTGCTTTGCCCGCTATAAGGATAAAGTAACCTACTGGATGACCTTTAACGAGATTAACAACAAAATGGATGTTGATAATCCGTTGTTCCTTTGGACAAATTCTGGTGTAGCTGTTAAAGAAGGCGAGAATGCTAAAGAAGTTATGTATCAGGCTTGGGCACCATGAATTACTATCAAGTGCATTGGCTGTTGTAAAAGGAAAAGAGATTAACCCTGCCTTCCAAATTGGAGCCATGGTGTCACACGTTCCGATCTACCCGTACTCTTCTAATCCAGATGACATCATGTTAGCGGAAGAATCTATGAGACAGCGATACTTCTTCCCAGATGTACATGTTCGTGGAGCTTACCCAAACTACATACTAAAAGAGTTTGAACGTGAAGGGTACAGCATCCCATTTGAAGAGGGTGATGAGGATATTCTACGTAACGGGACCGTTGATTATTTAGGGTTCAGTTATTACATGTCAACTACAGTTAAAAGTGATGCAAAAGCTGACACAAATAGCATCTTAAACGGCGGACTTCCAAACAGCGTGGACAACCCCTATATCTCTGCAAGTGACTGGGGTTGGACGATTGATCCAGTTGGATTACGATACACTCTAAACCGCTTTTATGATCGCTACCAGATTCCATTATTTATCGTTGAAAATGGCTTTGGTGCAGTGGACCAAGCTGGATGAAGATGGATCGATTCACGATACACAGCGAATTGATTATCTAAAAAATCATATTAAAGAACTTACAAAAGCCGTTACCTATGATGGCGTGGATCTTATGGGGTACACACCTTGGGGGATTATTGACATTGTCTCCTTCACAACAGGTGAAATGAAAAAACGCTATGGTATGATCCATGTTGACCGTGACAACGAGGGAAATGGATCGATGAACCGCTCAAAGAAAGATTCCTTCCACTGGTATAAGAAAGTCATTGAGACAAATGGTGAAGAGATATAAGTTCATGAGAAAAACGCAGGTTGCCCGCTTAGGGTCCTGCGTTTTTTTTACTCTGCCGTATATTTACGAACAGCAGGTAAGATCTTCGTTGCGATGATCTCAATATTTTTCTCAAGCTTTTCTAACGGAACCCCACCAAAGTCCATTTGTGCTACATATCGCTGATGACCAAATACTTCGCGTTGATAAAGGATCTTCTCAATAATTTGCTCAGGACTTCCCACATTCATCACGTTATGTGGATCAGTACCCTGCTCAAACAGAAAGCGTGGGAACCCTTGACCATTGGTACGCTTCATGCCTTCATTGATGTGAGGATAATACTCATCAATCGCCTGTTGAGTCGTCTCTGCTGCATAGAAGAAACCTGCTGTCGCAACTGGTAAAGCTGCCGGATCATGTCCACCTTCTGTTGCAGCCATACGGTACGCATCCACCGTACGTTTAAATGCTTCAACCGGTCCACCCAAATGAGCCAGGAACATCGGAACCCCTGCATAGCCCGCTTTAATAGCACTAGTTGGTGTTCCCCCAACTGCACGCCAGATGGGCAGGCGGCCATTCGTTGGACGTGGAAGAACCTCTGCATTCCGAAGCGGCTTACGGAATTCTCCACTCCAGTTGACTACCTCTTCTTCATTAATCTTACGTAGCAAATCAAACTTCTCTTCAAATAGTTCTTCATAATTGTGTAGGTCATAGCCCAGCAGCTCGTATAAGCCGACACGTGAAGCGCGCCCTGCAACGATCTCTGCACGCCCACCTGACAACAAATCAATTGTAGAAAAATTCTCGTAGACTCGCACAGGGTCTGACGTACTAATAATTGTTGAGCTACTTGCAATCTTAATCTTTTCCGTTGCCTGCGCAATCGCTGATAACACAACCGCATGTGCTTGTGTCGCAAAAAATTCCTGATGACTTTCGCCAACGCTGAAGAAATCAAGACCCGCCTGCTCAGCGAGCTGAGCCAATTTAATAATTTCCTGCAGTCGTTGCTGTACAGGGATTCGCTCACCCGTCCAAGGATTCGCTAAGTGATCCCCCAATGTATATAAACCAAACTCAAACTTGTTAGGATTAATCCGATACTTCTCCATCTAATCACCTCTATCCTTATTATAGAAAGAAAGCTCACCATTTGTAAGTACGCACTTATGAGTGACATTGTATCTAAAAGGATACTGTAAAAAGAGTGTATAAAAGAAAAAAAGCCTGCTGACAGCTTCATTCGTCAGCAAGCCTTCATTTTAATTTCTTTATTCCTTAACCGAGCCTAGTACGATCCCTTTTACAAAATACTTCTGTAAGAAAGGGTAAACCATTATAATTGGCAATGCACCAATAAAGATTTGAGCAGCACGCACGGTTCTTTCAGACATCGCCTTCATCTCATCTGGATTCACGTTCATTTGTGAATAGTCATTCTGTACAATAATGGTTTGTAAAAAAGTCGATAGTGGAAACTTAGATGAATCCGTTAAATAAATCAATCCATCAAACCACGAATTCCATTGACCTACCATCGTAAACAATCCGATCGTTGCAAGAGCTGGCAGTGAGATCGGCAAATAAATACTAAAAAGAATTCTAAAATGACCAGCTCCATCTATTAAAGCGGCTTCCTCCAGAGATTTTGGTACCCCCGTTCGGAAGAAATTCAACATTAGGATAAGATTAAACACGTTTACTGCACCTGGTAGCACCAAAGCCCAAATCGTATTAATTAACCCTAGGTTCTGTACAAGAATATAAGTAGGAATTAATCCTCCATTGAAAAGCATGATGAATACTAAAAAATAGATATAAAACGTTCTCCCTTTAAACTCATGATCTTCTTTAGATAAGGCATAAGCAGCTAAAGTAATGGTTACTAAGCTGACTACTGTACCAAGTACCGTTCTTGAGACTCCATTCCAAAGTGCACGCAAGAAGTTATCGTTCCCTAACGTTTGTTCCCAAGCTGAAATTGTAAAATCTATGGGTAAGAATCGTACTAAATTTGCATTGGTTGAAGCTGGTGCACTAAATGATACAGCTAAAATATGAATCAGAGGAATGATACAAATAATTCCAAGTAAGATTAAAAATCCTGTATTCAATATAGTAAATATTCGATAAGATTTACTCATGTGATTCATACTCATTCCTCCTTAAAAGATACGATAATTTGCGTATTTATAGGCTAGACGATACCCTAGAACGATCAAAATAAAGGCTATAACTGATTTAAAAAGCCCTACAGCAGTCGCATAACTGAAATTTCCTCCCAATAGCCCTTGTCGATAAACATACGTATCAATAATATCGCCTTTATCATAAACCAACGGGTTATATAGATTGAAAATTTGATCAAATCCTGCGTTTAATATGTTCCCTAGAGCGAGAGTAGCAACTACAATAGTAATTGGTAGCAGTGCAGGTAACGTAATGAATAATACTTGTTGAAAACGATTGGCCCCATCCACTACGGCAGCTTCATATAAAGCAGGGTTAATACCTGAAAGTGCTGCCAAAAAAATAATCGCAGAAAACCCAAAGTCCTTCCAAACATCACTTGCAATCACAGTGACACGGAACCAGTCACCATCACCTAGAAAAAAGATAGAGTTTATTCCAAAATAATTAAGAAACTGATTAACTAGTCCTCCATCTACACTTAATAAATCGAGTAAAATACCTCCTAAAATAACCCACGAGAGAAAATGAGGGAGATAAACTAGTGTCTGTATGGATCGTTTAAATGCCGTGACCCTTACTTCATTTAGTAACAATGCAAACGCAATCGGAATAATTAATTGAAAGACAATTTTAAAGCTAGAGATCACTAGTGTATTCCAAATAACCTGCCTACCCTCACTAAACTCAAAGATCTTCCTAAATTGGTCAAAACCTACCCATTCTGACCCTGTAAAGCCGTGCCATGGCTTGTACTCTTGAAAAGCCATTACAATTCCTGCAAGAGGTAAGTAGTTAAAAATAAAGGCAAGAATAATCGCCGGCATTACCAGCACATGTAACGGCCAATTCCGTTTTAAATTCCAAGCACTCTTTTTCCTTTTCTTCTTCTTTTGGTATTTCAATTCATTTTGAGGATTTGTTAATGCGCTCATTAAAACACTCCTTCCATTACCTGTTTCTGAATTCCTGTGGAGTCTTATTGAAATACTTTTTAAATACTTTAATAAAATAGGACGAATCGCTGTACCCAAGAGATTCGGCAACTTTTATAACTCGTTGGTTCGTATGCACAAGGAGATAAACTGCATGCTCCATTTTCAACTGGTGTGTATAATCAGAAAAATTCTCTCCTGAGATTTCTTTAAAAATCTTTGATAGGTAAGCAGAATGAACTTGAAGTTTGTCTGCAGCTCCTTGAAGAGTTGGGTACGAATGAAGGTTTAGCCTGACATATTGCTTAGCACGTTCTACTAAGGTTTCTGATGAAGACTTATTTCCAACTTGCTTTGCTTTCTCAATAGAATGTTTCACTTGATTAATCTGCTCCATGACGTTTGGCCAAAAAGTAAAACAATCTGTAATTTCTACTACAGTTGTGGTTTTTAATTTCATAGATAAACGTTGTTTCAATTTAATAATCTGGTGATTAAGAAGCTCTTTTTTACCATTAAATAGTTCCTCATTTTGAACAATTAGAAGAATGGTAACAGTACAAGGGTCTTCCATTAGCATAATTGGAAACCCAATTGATGAAAGTTCGGATTGAACTTCGTGCTCTATTAAAGCTCCTTCTTTTAGGAGCTCGTTGTAGATTCCTACCCAATAACATTGTGAGTCAATTTTTATAGGGAGTTGGTATTCATCTATTTGTCTTTGAATATGTTCTACTTCAGTCTTATTAACCTTCCAATTTCTTAATAGTATCCCCCCAATAAAAACAGGCTTTTTAGATAGTTCCAAAAGCATATTCTGTCTTTCCGTATCCTGACTTTCTTCTTCCTTCCACTTTTTTAATACACCTTCTACAGAAATCAAGAGTTCCTCGTCCGAGCAAGGTTTAAGTAAGTAATCAACAGCATGAACACGGATCGCCTGCTTAGCGTATTCGAATTCCGCATATCCAGATAAAAGAATTCCTTTAGTGGAGTATTGTCTTTTATTCATTTCAATTAATAGATCAATACCTGATTGACCTGGCATTCTAATGTCGGTAACAACTACGTGAACAATATTAGACTCTAGCAGTTCTAAAGCTTCATTCACTGAAGAGGCCGATAGTATAGTCGTAATACCTAAATCTCCCCAATCTATCGCACTTAAGCCAAGTAAGGTTGCCTCTTCATCATCCACCAATAGAAGTGTATACACGTAAGTGCCCCCTCATTTGTTTGCCTCTAGCACTTGCCATTTAAGTTCAACTTTTAATCCGCCAAGTTCAGATTTACTAAGATAAATGCCCGATTCGTCATCATATTTTTTTTGTAAGCGTTGATGGACGTTGCGAAGCCCATAACTATCTTTTAAAACCTCACCATCCTCCAAATTAAAAGCTAGTTCGTTCATTTCAAGGTCAGAAAGACCTAATCCGTTATCTTCAATTGTAATTAGATATGAATTCTGATTAACCTTTCCTGAAATGCGTATATAACTTTTTCCTGTGACTGATTCAATTCCATGAACAATTGCGTTTTCAACAATAGGCTGAATAAGTAGTCTTGGAATTTCAAGATCATACATATCTTTTGGTACCGAAATTGAATAGGTTAAACATTTCTTTCTTAGTGCATGAATGGATAAGAAATGTTCAACTAAATCTATTTCTTCCTGTAATCTTGTCTTTTCATCTTCAACCCTCGTTCGGTATCTAAAATAGTGTCCTAAATGAAGAGCCATTTTCTCTACAGCTTCTGTTTGCTGAACTTTAGCCATGTTTTTAATATAGAATAGACAGTTGTAAAGAAAATGAGGGTTTATTTGAGCTTGCATTAATTTTAAAAAGGCATCTTGTGAACGAATCTTCTCCACATATACCTGTTCAATTAACGTTTGAATTTGTTGAGCCATTTCATTAAAGCCATGTGTTAGTTTATGGAATTCATTATTATGCTCAGCTGTAATTCTTACGGAATAATCAGCTTGTTTAATCTTGTGTACAGCATGACTTAAATCACGAATTGGGATGTGAATTTCCTTATACAAAAGCCAACCTGAAATGACTCCAAAAAAAATCATGAGTACAACAGATGTATACAGTAAATACCTACTTGTATAAACAGGTTTCAACAACTCATCCAGAGGAAAAAAGTCAATTAAAACCCAATCAAGAGCTTCTGATTGTACATAACTAACTAGATACTGAATTCCATTATGATGAACGTTTAGCGTGCCACTGCTTCCTTGAAGCTGATGATCTATTGATTCTGTTAAAGTAGAATTGGTTCTCTCTGGAGCAATCGTTCCGAAATTGTCATGAAACAAAAAAGCTTCATTATCGTTTGTTGTTACTAATTCATCTAAATGATCTCTTAAACTTTGTGCATATACTCGGGCTTCAATAATCACTTCATTCCCAATGACAACGTTATTTAATGGATATCGTACGTGACGAATAAAGTAATCTTGCTCCCTGCCAGTACTACTCTCTATATAACTCCATGAACTTGATAAATTCTCGGGAGTATCAGGGAAATTAGGCATAGTCGTGATAGCGTTATCATTACTTGGCATATAAATTGTCACATCAACTAAAAGCTTACTTAACTGCTGATAGGTACGGAGTTTTTCAGAGACATTTTCTTTCAAAGCAACTGCTTCAAAAGGACTGTACAATTCAATGTTTCTTAAACTACTAATATCGGAATCGATACTAAGAGCGACAATAAACTGTGAAATTTGATCAAGGTCAGATTCAAACTGATTGACTGATACCTCTAATCGGTTTACGTTACGAGAGTGAATGTCTTCAATAATAACTTGTTCAGTTACATAATTTGAATAGCTATAAATAAGTACTGTCGGTAACAGTAATAAAAGCAGAATAATGACTGCCTTTTGAAACAGTGTTAATCTACTCATCATTAATTCCTCCTCTTGTTAAAAGTTTATCTGAATCGTTGCAAGAGGAGGAGATAAATCTTATTCGCTTTCTTGAATTGTTTTATACCACTCATTTACTTCCGTAGTAATATCATCTCCACCAGAGCTTTTCCATTTATCAACAATATTTTCGAATTCATCAATGGATTGTTCTCCGTAGATCATTTTACTAAATGACTCTGAGAGCATAGTGTCGAGAGTATCTTGCCTTGAGAGCATCGTAGGTGTTGGTGCACCAGTAAACATACTCGCTACCTGTTTATCTGCTCCATCTACAACAATTCTAGCTCCTTCCCAAGCCGCTTCTGGATATTGTAAATACACTTTTTTCTCAAATGGAGTTTCGGGCTCCTGGCCACGTGCAAATTCAGCTAGCGTATTGATGTATAGAGAGGGAATTCTTGCTCCATCAAAAGTAATTGTGTATTTAACAGGATCTATTCTTCCACCCGGAATTTCATCATCCTTATACTTTACATCTTCTTCATCTAAATAATAATCATAGCCTTCAGCAAAACCGTATTCGAATTCATTTCCTTCTACAGGATTCGCAAAGTTCTCAAATAGGTAATTCTGGTAGACAAAAAAGGCTTGGATTTCTTCTTCCGTCGCACTTTCATTTATCATGACAGCACCATTTTGAGACGTGATTCCAGTAGAACGACCCGCTTCACCATTTGGACCAACAGGTATTTCGTATGCTTTATACTCTGCACCATCCACATTATTAAGCAATTCCGCAAGTGGCCAATCAGGCATCCAATGTGGTCCAGCAATGATTCCAGCTCTTCCAGATGTAAATAATTCAGATGCTTTTACTTCATCCCATAGGCCGGATTCAGGATGTATATATCCTTTTTCCATCCACTCCTTAAGTGTTTGTAATCCTTCCTTAACCTCAGGTTGAATGGAACCATTTTCTAGAGTACCATCTTCTGTAAGATTCCACTGATCAGGCATTGCACCATATGCTCCAAATACCCAATCTGTGGTGGACATCCATGTGTTATAAGAGTTTGCAAATCCTGCAGCTAACCCATATGTTTTTTCCCCGGTTCCACTCGGATCTTCATTTACAAATTCATCCATAATCGATTCAATATCTTCCATAGTCTCGGGTCCCTCTAACCCCAATTTGTCTAACCAATCCTGGCGAATGAATAAGACAGTATCTCCATTCATTTCATAATCTAATATAGGGATAGCAAATCTACCTTCTTCCCGTGTATATGGATCCCATGCATGAGGATCTGCTTCCATTGCTTCCTTCCATGCTGATGACGCGTATTTATCAAAGATTTCACCTACTTCAACTACACGACCTGAATCAATTAAATCCTGAGTTATATTACTTCTTAAACTAATAATTGATGGTAACTCTTCATTCGCCGACATACTCAGTTGCAGCTTAGTATCAAAAGTGTCGTCTGGTCCACTTGTTGTCCAAAGGTAATCTAGATCAATATTGAATGTATCTTTCACCCATTTTGTATGCACATTATCTTGAATTGTCTCTCCCTCTTTAAATAAGATGTCTCCAGATATATGTTTAATTAAACTAATTGAAACTGGCTCCTCAAAAGACTCTGGTAGCTCCTCAGCTGATGCAACCGGGTCTAACTTACTTTCTTTTTGAGCAGATTCATTATTACTACATGCAGCCGTTAAAATAAGAATACTACTAAAAAATGAAAGCTTTAAAACCTGACTTCTTTTCATAATTATCCCCCTTTAATGTAAGCCCTTACATAATAGTACTTACTTTTAGAAGCTACGAAAACCCAATTTATTTAAGGTACATATGACTTTATTAATCATACTCTTATAATCAGATTCAATTAAGACTTGCATTTTATTTAACTTACATAAAAAGCCTTAGGTTTCCAATCCCTCAAAAACGGAAATACCTACGTTAGATACATAAGGAGGATATAAAGTTGAATAATCAAGTGAAGCAATGGTTAAATGACCTGACGATAGAAGAAAAAGCGGAGTTATGTAGTGGTAAGGATTTCTGGACAACACAAGCCGTTGAGCGATTAGGCATCCCTTCCATTATGATGACGGACGGCCCACATGGACTGCGTAAGCAGGCTGGTGAATCCGATCACCTAGGTTTAAATGAAAGTGTTCCTGCTACCTGCTTTCCCTCAGCAGTAAGCCTTGCCTCAACGTGGAATCGTGACCTGATCTACGATGTGGGGGTGGCTTTAGGTAAGGAGGCCCGAAAAGAAGAGGTGGCTGTTCTTCTCGGCCCAGGTGCAAATATCAAACGTTCGCCGCTATGCGGTCGCAACTTCGAATACTTTTCGGAGGATCCGTACGTTTCTGCGCAGCTCGCAGCAGCTCATATTAAAGGTGTACAGAGTGAGGGCGTAGGTGCTTCTCTTAAGCACTTTGCTGTAAACAATCAGGAGCACCGCCGCATGAGTGTTGATGCTGTAGTTGATGAACGAACACTGCGCGAGATCTATCTAGCTAGTTTTGAAGGCGCAGTAAAAGAAGCGCAGCCATGGACAGTTATGTGCTCTTATAATCTGGTTAACGGAGAGTATGCCTCAGAGCATAAGCGTTTGTTAACAACAATCCTTCGTGATGAGTGGGGATTTGATGGTCTTGTTGTCTCTGACTGGGGAGCGGTGAATGAACGTGCCGCTGGTGTAGGAGCTGGTATGGATTTAGAGATGCCAACATCAAACGGGGTAGGAACTCAGAAAATCCTTAATGCGATAGAACAGGGTGAGCTTGACGAACAAGCTCTTGATTATGCTGTCACTCGCATTTTGAATTTGGTTGTTAAGTCTTCCTCTCAAAAGGATCTAGTAGATGTTGATATGGATGCACAGCACAGCTTGCACGAAAAGTTGCTAGAGAGGCTGTTGTTCTTTTAAAAAACGAGGGTGACCTGCTTCCTCTTCAAAAGAGTCAGAGCGTTGCCGTGATAGGTGAGCTTGCTAAAAAGCCTCGATATCAAGGCGGAGGAAGTTCTCACATTAATCCGTATCAACTAGATAATGCTTATGATGAGCTCGCGCTTTATGCAGATTCGCTATCTTATGCACAAGGATATGACCTTGAAAAAGATAAAGAGGATGATCAGTTGATTCGTGAGGCAACAGATTGCGCACGAGATGCAGAGGTAGCTATTTTGTTTGTTGGCTTGCCGGATCGCTATGAGTCTGAGGGATTTGATCGAGATCATATGTCTCTACCAACCAACCATGAAGCCTTAATCCACTCTGTTTTAGACGCACAGCCAAACACCATTGTGATTCTAAGCAACGGCTCGCCTGTTGAAATGCCTTGGGTCGATGATATGCCATCTATTATTGAAGGGTACCTAGGTGGACAAGCAGGCGGTGGCGCTGTTGCAGATGTCTTATATGGCGTTGAATCTCCTTCCGGTAAATTAGCTGAGACGTTCCCAGTAAAAGTTGAGGATAACCCATCCTATCTTTATTTCCCGGGAGAAGATGATCGCGTCGAGTATCGAGAGGGGATTTTCGTTGGCTATCGCTACTATGACACCAAAAAGGTCAAACCACTGTTTCCTTTTGGTCATGGGTTAAGCTATACAACGTACTCTTATGAAAACATGACTGTTTCTAGCCATGAACTGAATGATTCAGAAAAAGTTACGGTTACGGTTACGGTTACGGTTACGGTTCAAGTTAAAAATACGGGGTCCGTAAAAGGAAAAGAAATCGTTCAATTATACGTGCACGACAAGCAATCATCTGTTGTTCGACCGGAGAAAGAACTTAAAGCATTTGATAAGGTCGAGCTTGAACCTGGTGAAACAAAAGAGGTTCACCTTGGATTAGATCGTCGTGCCTTTGCCTACTACAATATGGATAAAGAAGACTGGTCAGTAGAAAGCGGAGAATTTGAATTAAGAGTTGGACCATCTTCTGCTGAAATTGCACTTACGGAAACCATCTCAATTACGTCTTCTGAGCCAACAAGTTTTGAAGTGACTCGTAAATCAACGATTGGTGATTTAATGCAGTCTGAACATGCAGACAAGCTGAATCAATGGCTGGAGAGTCATTTTGGCGATAGTCCTTTTACTCCAAATGAAGAAACAGAAGCGAAAAGTGAAGAAGGTGGTTCTGACATGATGAGCGAAATGCTTAAATATATGCCTCTTCGTGCACTAGTGAATTTCCAACCTTCAAAAGAAGCAAATGAAGCACTCGAGCAGTTTATAAAAGAATGTAATCAATCAGAGTAAATAAAAGGGCTAATGATTCGATCCTGAATCATTAGCCCTTTTACCTTTTTCTCTTAAAACATACTCAATGAATACTTTTTCGACATCATTTCCAGCAGTTTGATTCCCGCAATGCTGTTCCCTTTGTCGTCTAATGCAGGTCCACATATGGCAATCCCACATTTCCTCGGAAGGGAGCCCATTACTCCACCCGCAACACCACTTTTAGCAGGAATTCCAACCTTAATCGCAAACTCTCCTGATGCATTATACATTCCACAAGTCACCATAAACGTTTTACATATGCGAGCAATATCCCATGGAATGATCTGTTCACCTGTTACAGGATCTGCTCCATCCATCGCTAAGACACAGCCAACCCGAGCCAAATCCAAACAGTTCATTTCTATTGCACATTGCTTCGTATACAAATCCATTAATTCCTCAACTGGTTCATCAATAACACCATGTTGCTTCATAAAATAACAAAGTGACCGGTTAAGGTGTCCCGTCTCAAGTTCAGATTGAGCAATGATTTGATTATATGTAATAGATGGATTACCTGAGAGCTTCCTAATAAAAGAAAGCAACCGTTGTAACCTATCCTCCACGCTCTCTCCAACAATCATATGTGTAATCGCCAAAGCACCTGCATTAATCATTGGATTTAATGGTTTCGAGGGCTTATTTGTTTCAAGCTTGGCAATTGAATTAAATGGATCTCCTGTTGGCTCTTGACCGACATGATCAAATACATATTCTTCGCCACGGTCCATTAAAGCAAGAGCTAGTGTTAACACCTTCGAGATGCTCTGTAACGTGAAATTTTCAGCTGTATCGCCTGCTGAATAACAGCGCCCATCCGGATAATAGAGTGCCACTGAGAGCTTATCTTCATCAGCGTCGGCAAGAGCCGGTATGTAATCTGCAACCTTCCCATATTTCGTCTGCTGCTTTGCTTCCTCAACTAACGCCTCTAGTTCATTGTTTGATTGACATCTCATTATATCCACTCCAATTTCTACATATGTCTATAGATTAGATTATCCAATAACATTTATTTCTATAAACTCATAGTAGCACTAAAGCCTATATACCATAAATGAATATGATAGATAGGCTCCCGTGCGTGTCATTTATTTCTTAGTTTTTATCCATATTGTAGCTAATAAAAGAAAGTACGGAAGCAATTAATGCACAAGCACCACCAACAAGTGCAAGATATGGCAAGCTTCCATTAGCAACGACCAGTCCACCTAATGCAGATCCAAGCGTTATACCTACGTTAACTGAAACAGGAGTTAAAGAGGATGCAAGGTCTCTTGCTCCAGTAGAATACGCTTCTGCCTTATCCATCAGATACACTTGAATGGTTGCGTTCATCATATAAAGTGTAATAGCCATCAGCATAATACTAATTAAACCTGCGACCGTGAATCCCATCGTAACAAATAAAGAAGCGATAATAAGTGCTTGTACAATAAAGGCATAACGTAAATGACCAATGCCTTTACTGCTTGCAATTTTACCAAGCCAAGAAGTTACTTCCAATCGAAAAAACACCGTATACAAGTAAGACAAGCCCTACTGAATGAGAGGCGATTCCTAGTTCTCCCTCCAAGATCGGGGCAATATACGTGTAAATCGCATATGTTCCAGCAATACTAAACGTCGGAATAAAAAAAGCTATTAAGATCTTTGGATCCTTAAATAAAACAAGCTGTTGCTTAATAGAGCTTCCACCACTCGATTTTAACTTTGGCAGAACAAATAGAGAGATGATAAATGCCACTAAACCAAGTGCCGCTGTGGCCCAAAACGTAAGATGCCAAGAACCTAGCTGCCCAATAAACGTTCCAAGAGGCACACCTAATACATTAGCAATGGTAAATCCAGCAAAGATCAGTGCGATGACAGATGACCTTTTTGCTGCAGGCATTGTATCACTCGCAATGGTCATGGCTAGGGCAGTGAGAACTCCACTAGCAGCAGCTGTAAGAATTCGTGCCGTTAGTAGCACATTAAATGAAGAAGTTAAGGCACTAACTACATTTCCTAAGATAAAGAAACCAATTAAAATTAACATAAGTGGGTATTTTGGAAATCTACTTACCCATCCTGTAAGTAATGGCGTACCCACCGCATAAGCAATTGCAAATCCAGAAACTAATGTGCCCGCTGCAGCTATACTTACATTTAGATCCTGCGCTACCTCTGACAATAATCCTACAATAACAAACTCACTTGTTCCCATTACAAATGTAAGTAATGTTAGAGTAAAAGCCAATATCTTTTGTTGCTTCGTTAATACCATATAAATCTCCACCCCTATATCTATTAATCGGAATATACCGATATATATAAACAAAAAAAGAAATCCCTCATGGATTTCTCGAACTTCTTTACAGCTCTACATCCAAATATTGAACTAACTTCTTAATCGTGTTTTCATTCCTTCTATAGTATGTCCACTGATTATAGCGCACAGACTCAAGCAAACCTGCTCGTTGCATCATTGCCAAATGTTGAGAAACTGTCGACTGGGACGCTTGAACCTTCTCTTGAATATCTCCTACGCAAACCCCTCCTTTATAGTGAACCTCCTTTGGAAGATGAGCTTGTTGTTTTGGAAAATACTTCTCCGGTTCTTTAAGCCATTGCAGAATCTGCAGTCTCTTTTCATTGGAAAGTGCTTTTAATACCTCGATAATTTCCATGGACACATTATATATCGGTTTATTCCGATATTCAACTATATGTTCTTTTATTCCTAAGAGATGTCTGCCGTTCCTCCTCATTTCCTGACTCAATATACTATACAAAGGAGGCATGGAATATGTATTCATATCTAGCAATAGGTGATTCACTCACAACGGGTGTTGGCTCAACAAACGGCGGATTTGTTCTACCTTATCGAAGCATGGCTACCGAGAGACTAGAACAACCGATTTACATCCATCAATTAGCAAAAAGCGGATTAACCTGTGAACAAATCGTTCGCTTAGCATCCAAACATAGAAAACAAATCTATCACGCTAATATCATTACCATAACAGCAGGAGGCAATAACTTTATAGATGCCCTAAAATACATGCAACGAACGGGATCAATGGCGCATTTACCACATACCGCGTCAACTGTGTACCAGTGCTTGTATACACTGATACATCTAATTGAGGAGACGAAAAAAACGAGCACAAAACCCTATATCATCCGAATTTTCAACCTGTACAACCCATTACTAGAAAGCCCTGAGCTCAATCAACTTTTAACTACATTTAACCGTAGCTTATATACATTTGAACAGAATCGTCATGTGCGTGTTGTTGATGTTAGCTCTATTTTTGATCGGCGAAACAATGGATATCTATCAAGAGATGGTGTTCATCCAAACAACCGAGGATACGAGCAAATGGCAGTTGCGGCTTATCGGACGGGGTTTTATCCTTTGTGACCTATATTAAAAAACCCTTAATTTTAATTTTTATTAAGGGCAAAACACGTATAAATTTATGATGTCACACTTGAAGTTGCTCTGATTAAATATAATGACTTAATTTTTGATCTAACCCGTCCTGTTCTCTATAGTAGTTTACTTGTTCCCGTAATCCCTTCACCACAAAAGAGATCATATCCTTTTGCTGACCTTCTAACCTCTCGGGATAGATTAAATAGAAACACACTTTTTCTTTGCGTTCATGCAGCGGTTTCGAGGTAAACGTTTGTGCTGGTGGTAAAGACTATCAAACGCCACAAATTGAAGGGGGACTTGATCAACCAATTTCTTTGATCGGGAGCGCAGCTGCAACGCTTCAAAGTCCGGCTTCCCTTCATCGTCCAGGGCAATAAGTTCGCCATCGAGCATCGTTCCCTCTTCAATCTCATTTTCCAGGAGTTCCGGGTACATCGTTGTAACCTCGTTTCGATGCCTGGTGAAAAGTCTTGTTTTTCCTTCAAAGCGGCTCATGATCATTCTATGGCCATCGTGCTTTAATTCTGTGATGCACTCTATATCGTTATCCGGTGGTTCCGGTAAGGATTGTAACAGCATGGGTGACTTAAACATTAAGTATCCAACTCCTTACTACCATTGTAAAACTTTTATGTGTATTATTTATATGGTAATGATAGGTAGGTTTGATAGAATAAATAGAACGTGTATTATCTAAGTTTTTGCCTATAGTCTGATATTAACATTGAACTTTTCCTGTATAAGTTGATTCAATTTATCTCTTTCTTCTAAAGGGAAATCCTTCGGGAATTTTGGGAACATAACTGTTTTTTTACATTCATTTATGTACATATAAACGTACAAGTCGTCTGTATCCACAATAGAAAACTCAGTCCACTTATATTGTTTTTCATTAATCTCAATAAACTCTTCATTGTATGTAAATGTACGTTTCCCTACAAAATTCTTATGTACATTTTTTTTATAAGAGACTTTTTTTTCTTTTTTTGCAAAAACGTCATCATAACGCTGATACCCAAGGACCGCTATTGAAACTACTGCAAGATTTGCAAAGAATAAATATAGATATTCACCAGGGTACAGTATACCCAAATAGATAGTGAAGATTGCATAACCAACCACAAGTAGAATAGAGAATATTAAACCAATGCGTTTGCGTTTCTTATAATATGGATGGTGCTTTACGAGGTTATCCACCCATCTTTCAAACGCTTCGTTGTCTAATTCATAAGTAAAAATTCCTTTTCCCTCCTAAAGTAGCTACTTTTTTTATCCCTATATATATAGCAACATATTTTGTTTTTATCAACCTTTTTCCACATTTCCCTTACACTTCAAACACTCGATTCATTGCTATTTTTCCGTATAACGCAATCACTTTTCCATTTTTACTCTCCCATTTTTCGTTATGTACAATTGGTATAGAGAATTGGCCCTCCATAAAACGTCATAAGCAAGGATAGCTGATTCGTTTTTATCTCCTCCGGACGATATATCTCTTCATATCTACTGTTGAGTTCCTTTAAATCCATTTTTGACTCCCCTCTTTCATCTATTACAGCATGAATGATTTTAAATTGTTTTCAACCTCTTCTTCCAGGATACCAATATAGGTCAGTGTTACTTTTGGGTGAGAATGGTTAAAGATCATTTGCAGCTCGGCCACATCTTTAAATTGCTTATAATGCCAATAGCCAAACGTCTTTCTCATCGTGTGAGTGCTAATGCCTTCCGGAATGTCGGACATATCCCCGGCTTTAATAGGTTGCCGATATGCTTGGACCCTTGAAATCGGGTTCTCCCCTTTTCGACTAGGGAACAACCAGGAGGATTCCGGAAGAGACTCAACATAAATAGCCAACTCATCATATACATTTGATAAATAGATCGTACGTGGCTTTCTCGTTTTTCCTTCACGGATAACGACCTTTTATTTTCCTTGAACGTCGGCCACTTTTAACCGCAGCAAGTCCCCTACTCTCAAACCCGTATTAATGCCTAAAAGGAAAAGAATATAATCACGCTCTGAACAGTGACGTTTAAACGACCATTTCATGTCCTGGATTAATTCGAGTGATCGTAATGGCTGCACGTTCTTAATTTCGTCTGCTTTTGAATCCACAGAGGATACTCCTTATAGCGTTTTGAATTTAACTTATTTATGTAATTTTTTACCATAGATAAAAAGAAAAAAGGCTAGAATTTAGCCTTTTCCAATGTAACAAAAGAACTAAAATGTAACTTTTGCAATTCACTCAAACTTATCTTTTCTCAATTAATTCACTTGAATAGATATTAATAACTACACGATTAGGGTAAGCATTAAATAAGTTAAAAAATATAGTCAAGGAGTGGTTTTATGAAAAACTTGTTCTTAATGTTATTTTTCTTGTTCTTTGGAATTGTAGGAGGATACTTAGTGCCTTTATTTCTACACGATATAAGTAATTTTCCAATTGAACTACCAGTATGTGTGTTACTAGGGATGGTTCTTTCAATGCAAATTTTGAATTATATGACTCAAAGTGGTTTGTTAGAAAAAATAACAAAAAAAATTACCTAAATCTAGATATTAGGTTTATTAATTACATCAAAAGGAAAGTGGTAAATATGAACTAAAAATTATAAAAGAAGCGAGGTTTTCAAATGAAAGGAAAAATTGTATTTTTATCTACGATTCTAGTTTTTGGATTAGGAGGTTATGGCACAGCTAATGCAGAAGAGAGTGAGAACTTAATTCAGTTAACTCCAGAAGAAATAACTGAATTTCAAGAGTATGGTTTCCACGAAGGACAATTGGTAGAGGGATTGACTCAAGAGCTATATGAAACTTATAAAGGTGCAGAAGTTGAAGCGTTTGATAAAGTAATCTATGAATATATTGAAGATAATGATGGTTCTGTTGAATATGAAGTTGTTACAGAAGAAGTATATGAAAGTAGATCAGCAGAAAATGAGTTTGGGTTACTCAATGAAACAGAAGATTCTGGTTGGATTATCCTTGAACTTACCGTATCTAATGTTGGTGGTGGAGAAAGAATGGTCCAAAATTCGTTTACATTTCAAGGTCATAGTCCTTCTTCGACATTTAGAGATGCTGTATGAATTAGTCACGATCATAATAGTCAGAATAGGTCTGCAGGAACTTCTTTTTGGTATCAAACAGATGTAAGTGGAAGTGGAACGTATGAATTTCAAGAAAATACAAACACCGGAATAGGTATTGCATTTGATTTGCAAAATGAGCCTACAGGATAAAATCACAGAGGGAGTTTTTCTATGCCAGTAGTTGATTCTGGCGCAGCTGATAAAGCTACTGTCTACGGACATTATATTCATACCAATACACCTAGTTGGTTTGAAAATATATCCATAGGTTTTGGTACTTTTAGTGTGTCTGGTGTTAATAGCACGAGTCAAGCTACTGCCCCGTCAGCAACCTGGGATTGGTAAGGGTTGTTACAGCACATTTGAGCTAAATAATAAATACATAAGTGCAATTATGATACTTAATAGTCATGAGTCACACATAACATCATGGAGATAAATTATTATTCTCTTCAAACTCTAAATTCATTGATTTAAGATCTTGTAAGTTAGCTTTTGATTAGCTTGCGTTTGTCGATCAAGCAAATGACCCCTGAACAATACCGGGGTCATCTACTAATTGCATAAGGTTTTTTTAAAAACTGTCTAGATCTTAGGGTACAGTTCACTAAAAGGGTCTTTTTTTAGAAAAACTAAGATTAGTTTAAGGAAATTTTTCGTTTAACTCAGTATAAATCATCCGATTCTTTATGCAATAAATGCAGAGTAAAGTCGTCTCTCACCCCTGCAGCAAAGTATAAAACCCTTATTTAGCCGATTTGAGGAGATAATCAAATAGAGGTCAAGCCTTAACAAGCTTGACCTCTTTTTATTGTGAAGGTTAGATATCAGTGTTCAATTGACTTCTATTCTCATAAATCCAAAGAAACATCTCTTTGTTCATGGTATACAGCTCTTGATCCCTTGAAAAAAATGCCATAAAAATAGACTGAATGCAAAGCATCACACACCAGATCGATGATTTTTCTCTAGGAGTAAGAGGATTATGTTGATGATATTCAGCTACTAACTCACCAACAAACCTTACCCACTTTTCACGTAAATGATTCTGATAAAAAACTTCACTCAATACACTAGTAGCACAATAACACAGATCTAGTATCCTTACGTTACATTCTACTAAATCGAAATCGATCATACCCCTGAATTGATTAGCTTTAAATAATAGATTGTGAATATGTGCGTCTCGGTGTATGAGTTGCTTTGGTAAGGTGTCCGAAATGATTTTAATTTCTCGCTCAAGTTGTTGATAGATTGATAATAGTATCTCTGAATCGTCTACCTTCTCAATCTCCTTTAAGGCAAATCCGTATACTATTTGATATAAGTCTTTGGTAGGGAAATCGGTAGCATAACTCACTGAGCTCATTGCATCGTGTAACGAAGCAATCGTGCTACCTAGAAGTTTAGGAACAATAGGATTATTGATACTTTCTGTTGAACTAAAGGTTTCTCCACTTATATAAGGATATAGAACATAATAGTTGTTTTGGTAGGTGACTACAGACTCATCAGATTGATTTGCGATTGGGACTTGAGCGCGAAAATTGTTGCGATTAAGGTGCTTTAAGAGTTTGTATTCACTTTCAGATGTCTTCAAACTCTGCTTTCTTTTAAGCACAAACTTCTCATTTTCCTCTGTACTAACAAGAGTTGCTCGTTCGGATAAGGCTTCGACATTCCTGACTTTCATATTATAGCTTGATGTAATGTTTTGGATCTCTACTAACCTCACACCATTCCCTCCATACCTTCTTAAAATCTAGTTTTTACGTCCGGATTAGCAAGAACAACATCAGTAAAATGCACAGTGTTTCCGCTTCCAATTGGCGATTGCGCAACAATACCTGCCTTACATTTTTCCGATGTCTTCATCCCAAAATAACGGATTAACTTCCATGTTTCCCCGTCTTCTGAATAGAAAAAGGATACGCAGTTTTTGACTTTACTAATTTTTAAATAGGGTTTTGAAACGACCACTTCTACTGAATTACAATCATCTGACCAACCATCTCTTGTGACAACCGAAACAATCGTTGGTACTTCTCCATCATATTCAAAACAAAGCTTAGCCCAATTCAGCTCATCCTCCATCAGCATCAAGCAGCCTGAATCGTATTGAGTAATCATCTCCACATCAACTTGAGCAATTAGTTCAAAGGATTCAGACACCGTTGTATATAAAAAGGGAGCGGACTTTTTAATGTGATTGCCTGCTGGATCATTAAAGAAATCCGCCCCAAGCCTGCGCTTGAATATGAATCCCTTCTGCCTCTAAAAAAGTCCATGTATCAGGTTCATTCATCCACTCTAATTGTTCCCGTTTTTCTTTGCTAAGTAAGTTTGTCACCTTCACTCGCCTCCTACAGATTTCTCACTAGTACCTATTCGACTAAACTTGAGAATAATCCTACATAGTGGAGGGAGATATATGAATCTGATCATTAATTTATTGCAAACTGTTTTTCAGCTAAATGTTTTCCTAAATATATACCACTGGCAGCAGCCTGAGAGAGTGAACTTGTGATACCTGAGCAATCTCCTATTACATAAAGCCCTTTACAATTTGTTTGGAACTGATCATCCGTTTCAATGATTGGGGAATAAAATTTACCATCGATCCCATATAGAAGTGTATCTCCATCTATCTCTTGACCTACAAAATCTTGCAATCTACAAAGAAACTCTTCCAAGCGTCTTCGTATAGAGTTCAGGAATTTCGTCATGAAGATTTCCACAGTCAGCTTTTAGGGTAGGTCGTATGTGATTCTTCATTAATTGTGAATTATTTGTTGCCTGCTTATTTCTAAAGTCTTCTAAACGTTGTATGACAATCCGATCCCCACCTTTATTAATTTGACCAATCACCTGCTGTGCATAGTCATTCGCCTCTCTCAAAGTAGTAAAATAAGTCGGAGTAAAAAAAGTGAAGTTCAAATTAGAAGTACCTGTTTCTTTTTCTCGGAAATTCTGACCATCTGGCATCACTAATCCCTCTTGATGTTTGCGGATAATTTGGCCTCTTGGGTTCATACAATATGTAGTTGAAGTACGATCTCTATAGGTCATAGCTAATTTTGTTTCAAAAGTACCTTGTAAAATGGACCTCAATTGCGTCTCTTTCATTTCTACTCTCATGCCCAAATCTAGTCTTGTTTTCCCTCGATTCACTCCTAATTCAGAGCACTTTTCATCTAGCCACTCTGTGCCAGACCGTCCGGTAGCCACTACTAGTTTTTGAGAAGAGTAGACACCTTTATCTGTAGATAATGAAAATCCATTCTTCTTTTTTTCTATTTTATCTATATTCACTTCAAATGCCATATCTATCTTAGAACTTATACTCAACACACGATAGAATTCTTGGAAAACTTCGGTTGATAGCTTGCTTCCTAAATGTCTAACTTCAGTTGTTAACATCTGTAAACTGGAGGCTATGGCTTTTTGATCTAGTTTCTCATTTACCGTTGAATATTTAGAGACTTTATCTCCACCAAAGTGACATATTACCTCATCAACTTCTCTTAGTAGTTCCTCATGCCTCTGATTCCCAACTTTCCTGGCCAACTCTCCTCCAAAACCACTTGCATAATTAAATTTACCTTCAGACTTTCCTAAGCCAGCAAACCCAACATATCTATCACAAGTCTCACAATGGCAGACTCCTGTTTGATCAGATGAACAGTTTCTATCAGCCAAAGGTTTTCCCTTTTCAAGAATAAGAATCTTTTGATTGAGATTCGATTCGGCTAGCGTTAATGCGAGAAATAAGCTACTCACCCCTGAGCCTACAATGATGATCTCGTACATATTCTCTCACTCCCCTCTATAGATATTTCCTTCTCTCATTTGATTCTGATTATAACGGTTCTTTAATAAAAGAAAACAAATAAATGGACTTAGGGAGGCACCTAAATGCTCAAAAATTCTATATAGGCGCTCGAAAATACTGAGGCATGGCTCAAAAAAATCATAAATGCTCAAAAATCAATCAACTATGCTTAGAAAAGTAACTGGATTGCTCAAAAATCTCTAAAATGCTCAAATTTCCCTCTTTCGCGCGCAAAAAACAGAGAATCGCTCAACTGGCATTCTCTGCGTACATTTGTACTTGATTTCGGCCTTGTCTCTTAGCTGCATATAATGCTTGATCGGCCTTTTTTAAGAGCTGATGCAAGGTTTCCTTCGCACCCTCACCTGTTTCAGCTACTCCACAACTAATGGTTACCGAGATGGCCGCATCATTCATTAATAGTGGCTTAGATTCCAATTGAAGTCGTAGCTGATTAGCGACTGCCTCTGCTTCTGCTCCGGTGCAGTTATTTAGTCCAATGACAAATTCTTCTCCACCATATCGCGCAAACAGGATCTCTTCTTTTAATTGTTGTTGGCATACATGTACCACATGCTTCAGCAATTGGTCGCCCACATCATGCCCAAAGGTATCATTCACTTTTTTAAAATAATCAACATCCATTAAGATAATAGAATACGGACTTGCGGTCTGCTGCGCTACATTAAATTCATGCTCACATTTTTCGAAAAAAGCTCTACGATTATAGATTTGTGTTAATTCATCATAATAAGCACGATTCTCAAGCTCTAGCTGAAGTCTTTTTAACTCTGTCACCTCAGTGAAAATTAAAAGCAACCCCTTACGATTATTCGCATGCTGCAGTGGTGAAATACGCACCTGATAAATGTAGGGGACTTCTTCAGCTTTTAATTGCACTTCATTGGTTATCCCAGCTGAATCCAACTTAAGTGGAAAGACCTCTCCAGTAAGTCCTATCCATACTTGTTTGAAGTCCATTCCATACATCGACTTATGTATGGAGGGAAACATGCTCTTATACGCTTGATTAAACTCAATTAATCGATGCGACTCATCTAACACAATAACACCATCGTTAATACTGTTAAATATCGCATCCTTTGCAATCGGCATAATCGAAAACATTCTGGTTGAATTAATCGACCATACATACAATAGCGAAGTGAACCATAACACCATTGGCACAGGGTCAATGCCTGGAGGTGTCAGACCTAGTAGGTAAATAAAAGCCGTTACCATTGGCACAAATTGACCAATCAATAAAAATAACAGCTGTGCACGATACACCTTTGCCGTTTCCCTCCAACGTGAGAGCATCAGAAAAAATGCGACAAACATGCTTGCAAAGGTAAAAATGCCATGAATCATATACCATGACCCAATTTCTTGAATGACAAAAGGTGCACCCAAATCAGGGTCAATTTCAAAGACACGATAATGAAGATGGTGGAAATCATTCGTTGCGACCATTACAAAACTAATCACCGAGATCGACAAAAGAGGCAGAACCCACGCTGCCTTTAACTTCATACCTAAATACTTCATTGCAAATAATAAACCAAGTGGTGCAGATATAGGCATCCCAATATAAAGAATGACATTCCAAAACTTTAGCTGTTCAAGGGTTGTTGAAGTCAGACCTAATGCAGAACCAAAACAATAAATGGATATAGCTGCTGTATAGAAAATAAAATAGTAAGCAATATTTGTGTATTGATGCCGCCTTAAAAAGACATACATACACAAATATAGATTAATAACTCCCGAAGTACTAAATAGCGTAATATAAGCGGTTAATTGTGAACTCACTCTTTCAACCCTCATTTACCAAAGCATTTTATTTAAATGTAGCATAAAAGTCCTAGGAAGGTTAGAGGGTATCAAAAAAAAACGACTGAGTTCAACTCAGTCGAGAACAATTTATGTCATGACAGAACTCCACTTAACTACCTTCATCTTCAAGTAATGTTCTAATGCACCTTCATCTTGATTTAATTTATAAAAAAGTGAAAGAGCTACAATCATGACATCCACACACTCTTCTTCTACATCAGCTTTCCCTAACTTTTTATATTCGCTTCCTGGAGCTCCTTTATAAGAAAGCAGAGCTTGTGAAGTTTCACCAACTTCTTCTGATAATTTAAGGACCATTTGCTCTAATGTTTTCTTTTCTTTTGCACTTAATTCTTTTATTCTCGTTAATAATTCTTCCATTAAACAAAACCTACCTTTTTTATTGTTCCTTTTCTCTTTCTCTATGCACAAAACCCATTAATCCATAGTTGGTGAAGTGATGAATGAGAATGGCCATTTCCTTAGGTGATTCTTTTTGTCCATTCACAAGCCAGCTCTCGATCGCATCTATGCTTCCACTCACAACAAGTAGTGGTAGGTATGCTGATACCTTGCCTTGCATATGAAAGTCCTCAATCCACTCTTTCATTATAATATCCTGGGTCAACTCCATAACCTGCTTCTTAAAGGTTGAATCTACATTCTCACTTAAAAGCACCTGACAGAGATCACTTTTATCGGCAACATATTCTAGTATCTTTTCAGTCATTTGTAAGGCTTCTTCTTCTTTATTGAAATTATACTGACTTAACGTTTGGTACATATCTTCAACGACCTCTTCACTTATTTTATCCAGAAGATCGTATTGATCAGTATAGTGTCCATAAAAGGTTGATCGATTGATATCAGCCAAAAGACAGAGCTCCTTAACCGTTACAGAAGAGATTGCTTTTTCTTTTAGTAAATGAATGAGTGAATCCTTCAATACCATACGTGTGTATTTTTTTCGTCTGTCTATTTTTTCGTTCACTTAATCTTCACACCCTTTTTTCCATTTATCCAACACATTACTTGATTATGTATAGTAGAAAACATAATCAAATCAACTGTTTGTTGTTTACCCAACACTGTGTCTATATACTATTATAGGAAATACTCTAGATGTCAATATAGGTGGGGAACAAATTGCTCATTCAAAAAATAATTCAGTATAAGCGTTCCGTTGTACTTTTCTTTGCTGTCATGACGATCATTGCCGTCATCGCACAATTTTTTGTATCGATTAACTATAATATGGTCGATTATTTACCCGAGGAGGCTCCTTCAAGTATTGGACTTGAGGAAATGGAATCAGAATTTACAGCTTCCATTCCAAATACCAGTGTTCTGATAAGGGATGTCTCTGTTCAAGAAGCAATTGAATACAAAGAACAATTAGGCACGATTGATGGCGTATCAGATGTCATGTGGCTTGATGATCTAATGGATACTAGAATTCCTTTAGAAGTTGCTGACTCTAGTATGATTGAATCCTATTATAAGGATGGCCAGGCTCTTATTTCTTTAACGATCGAAACTGGAGCAGAGGTTGATGCGACTAATGCCATTTATGAGCTAATTGGAGAAGAGAATGCGGTTGCAGGTGAAGCTGTAAACACAGCGACTTCTCAGAATATGACTAGCTCAGAAACAATTTATGCAGCTGCTTTATTAATTCCGATTATCGTGATTATTTTAATACTATCCACTAATTCATGGGCCGAACCTATCTTTTTCTTAACCGCTATAGGTGTATCAATCTTAATTAATTTAGGCACAAACGTTTTTCTAGGAGAGATTTCATTTGTTACACAATCTGTGGCTCCAATTCTGCAGTTAGCCGTCTCACTGGATTATGCCGTTTTCTTACTCCATCGATTTTCAGATGAGCTAAAGCTTGGGCATTCTCCGGAAAAAGCAATGTCAATAGCAATGAAAGCTTCTTTCCCGGTTATCTTTGTTAGTGCTCTTACTACTTTTTTTGGATTTATGTCCTTAATGCTAATGGAGTTTGGCATAGGCGCAGATCTTGGTTTAAACCTTGTAAAAGGTATTGTTTTCAGCTTTTTGTCTGTAGTCGTCTTTTTACCTGCTTTAACCCTATACGGTTACAAATGGATTGAAAAAACAAGACATAAAAGCTTAGTTCCAAGCTTTAAAGGGGTTGGCTCAAAAATTCTAAAGTGGCGCATCCCTGCTCTTCTGCTTGTTTTCGCTTTGCTTGTTCCGAGTTTCTTAGCTCAGAGCAGTACGTCTTTCACATATGGGTTAGGAGATTTACCTGAAGATACCCGTACTGGTCAGGATGTACGAGCAATTGAGGAGGCATTTGGTCAATCAACACCGATTGTGTTGTTGGTTCCTAACAATGATGTAGCGAAAGAAGAGGCGTTAGCTCATGAACTGGAAATGCTTCCACATGTAGATTCAGTGATGTCTTACGCTACAGCAGTAGATTCAGCGATTCCTATTGATTTCCTTGATGAATCCATTACAAGTGAGTTTCGCTCTGCTTCTTATAGTCGACTTATGGTGTTTACGAATGCAGGGGTTGAAGGGGACATTCCGTTTCAGCTAGTAGAACAAACAAGGGAGCTAGCCTCTTCTTATTATGGTGATGAAGCTCATAGCTTAGGTGAGAGCGTGACGCTTTATGATATCAAAGAGACGGTAAGCAAGGATAATCAGTTTGTAAACATTATGACCATTGTCACCATAGCGTTTATTCTTCTTTTGACATTCCGGTCTATATCGATACCCATCATATTATTGCTTACCATTCAAGCAGCCGTGTGGATTAATTTATCTGTTCCTTATTTCACAAATGATTCGCTTGTTTTCGTAGGATACTTAATCGTGAGTACAGTACAATTAGCTGCTACTATTGATTATGGGATTTTACTAATGGAAACCTACAAACACCACCGGGAGAAGATGCCAGCATACCAAGCTATGAAAACAGCTTTGGATGAAAAACTGTTCTCCATTACGATATCTGCAGCCATCCTATCAAGTGTTGGCTTCATCCTTTGGTTCACTTCTACCAATCCAACAGTATCCTCCATTGGACTACTGCTAGGACGTGGTGCTGCTCTTGCATTTTTACTGGTCATATTTTTCCTGCCAGCTTTATTGCTTGGTCTCTGATCGGTTCGTTAAAAAGACAACCTATAAAGCTGATTTTTATGAGGAGGAAGACTAAATGAAAAGACTACAATACATGACGTTTGCCACTGTTCTTGTTCTTCAACCAGCTTTGTTTGCTTCAATTGCCTCTGCTGAAGAAGAGACAACAACAGGCTCGATTTCATCAAAAGATGAAGTGGTCTATGCCAACTTAAACAACAGCGGTCAAGTGAATGAACTATACATTGTAAATGCGCTCGAAGTAAATAATGAAGGAAAAATCATTGATTATGGCTCCTATGATAAAGTATTAAACTTAACGACATTAGCAGACATCAACCAAACAGACTCAAACGAGGTAGAAGTAGAGGCCCCTGAAGGAACCTTTTATTATCAAGGAAACCTTTCGAACCAAACCCAACTTCCGTGGGATTTCACCATTTCTTACTCACTCAATGGTGAAAGTCTTAATGCTGAGGAGCTTATAGGCGAAGACGGAGCTTTCGAGCTTGAGATAGATGTGACTCAAAACGAAGAGATTGACCCTGCTTTCTTTGAAAATTACTTGCTTCAGATATCGATCCCGTTGGATAGTAGTATCTTCTCCGGAATTGAAGCGCCTGAAGCAACGATTGCCAATGCAGGACAAAATAAGCAGTTAGCCTTTACTGTCATGCCTGAGGAAGAGGCTTCATATAAAATCACAGCTGATGTTACAAATTTTGAGATGGAAGGCATTGAAATCTCTGCTCTACCTTCCTCCTTTGCTATTGATACACCTGATACCGAAGAGTTAACTGGAGAATTTGATTCCTTAACTGGAGCTATCTCTGACTTAAACGCCGGGCTTGGAGAAGTGAAAAATGGAATAGACGAATTATCTTCTGGCTTAGGTCAGCTTGAGGATGGATCAGCTAGCTACAAAAATGGTGTGAGCGATGCAGCTAACGGTGGAACAGAACTAGTTGCAGCCTCTAGTGACATCCAATCTGGTTTACTTGAGATAAGTGAAGGACTAAATAACAGCGACATTGATATGGACATCGGTCTAGATGAAGACCTTTTTGAGGCACTTGACCAATTTTCAAATGGCATGTCCGAGCTTGGTGACGGGATAGACGAACTTAATACCCACTATCAACAGGCTTATGGAGCCCTAAAAGAAGCAATAAATGAGATTCCAGACCATGATATAAGCGAAGAAGAGATTGAACAGCTTTATATGGATAATCCAGAATCAGAAGCGATCCAACAGCTTGTAGAAACTTATGCAGCTGCACAAAAAGCCAAAGGAACCTTCACTGCTGTACAAGAAGGCTTTGAAGCTGTGCAGCCTGCCTTAGAAGAGATTAGCTCCTCTACAACACAATTAGAGGAAGGGCTCGACACCTTCTCCTCATCTGTACAAGAGGCCATTCAAGAGATTGATCCTGGTGAAGGGCTCAACGAATTAAGCAATGGAATTAAAGAGCTTGCTACTCAATACGGTAGCTTTCACAATGGGCTTAAGGACTACACAAACGGAGTAAGCCAACTGTCAGAAGGGTACGAGGATCTACATTCAGGTATTAGTCGTTCTGCAGATGGATCAGGAGAATTATCAGGAGGCTTATCAGAGATTCGTGATGGTATGAGTGAATTAGAGACGGCTACTTCAGAAATTCCTGAACAGATGCAGCAAGAAATTGATGAGATGATCTCACAATATGATAAATCAGATTTTGAAGCCGTATCATTTGTCTCAGAAGACAATAATGATGTCATTAAAAATGTTCAATTTGTGATTCAGACAGAAAGTATTAAGCCCCCTGAAGAGACAGAAGAAACCACCGAAACAGAAGACGAACCAAGCATTTGGCAACGATTTTTACAATTGTTTGGCTTGGATTAATGTTAGTGAAGGAATGGACATCACGGATATCCATTCCTTCTTTTTGTAGATTTCTCCCTACATGAATTCCGTTTCCTTTTTCAATAGATATTCTGCAAAACCTTCTATACTTCCCACATATCGATCTACACCTTTAACATAATAAAAGGTACTCGTTTGATCCATATTATAGCTTTCCTCAGTAGAAGAATAGACATATACTCGCTTGTCGAGTCCAAGACCTATACCTAGTTCCACATGACTGCTCTTTCCACCAGGAAGCAGAAGGACCACAAAATCAGATTTTTTAACTGCTTCTTTCTCATTCTCTCCAATGGCTGATATCAATTCAATGGACTTTACCCCTTCTACTTCAGTCCAGTCATACGTAAATTCAAACCCTTCTTTTTTCAGCAAGCTCGCAAGCTCTCGAACAAAGTCGATATTTTTTAAACTAGACGCAATATAGAACCTCATAAAATGGACTCCTTACTCTAGTATTTTTCCCATTCTAAATCCTCTTCTAATTCTCTAATTAAGTCTAACAGAATGTTTTGGCTTTTAATGCTCTATGATATTAAATCTCAAAACAAAAAACAGCTGAGGACTCGCTCCTCAGCTGTTTTGGTCATTATAATTATATAACTGAATCCATTGCTTTACCTTTATTTCGATCTTTCTCAGATAGAGGCTTCTTCAAAAGCCCAATCATTAAGCAGGTTACGATCGATCCAAGTAGGATACATCCAATGTATAAGAAAGGATGATTACTTGCTATCGGTATGACAAAGATCCCGCCATGTGGTGCTTGTAGAGATATATTTAGAGCCATACACGCAGCACCACCAATTGCAGCACCTACGATATTCGCAGGAATGATTCGTAATGGATCTGCTGCTGCAAATGGAATTGCACCCTCTGTAATAAAGCTTGCTCCCAATACATAGCTTGCTTTTCCAGCTTCCGCTTCTTGAAGAGTGAAGCGATTTTTGAATAACGTTGTCGCTAGTGCAATCCCGATTGGTGGGACCATACCACCAACCATAAGAGCGGCAGAAGGCTCAAAGATATTCGCTGCAAACATCGCTAAACCAAAGGCTGATGCGGTCTTGTTAATTGGACCGCCCATATCTGATGCCATCATACCAGCTAACAATGCACCTAAGATTGCTGCATTAATACCTGTAAGACCTGTTAACCAGTTTTCTAAGAATACATTGAGTAAGGACATTGGTGTATTTAAGATAAAGAACATAAATGCACCAACAATAAGAGTACTTAATAATGGAACTAATAAAACAGATATTAAGCCTTGGAAGGCCTTTGGTACTCTAGCAAAAGCTCGTCCAATATACAAAGCTGAGAATCCAGCCACAAACCCGGCAAACATCCCGCCAAGGAATCCAGATCCACCAATACTTGCGACCATACCACCGATCATAGCAGGAGCAAGACCTTGCTTATCCGCAATACTGTATCCAATGAACCCAGCCAAAATAGGAACCATTAGAGCGAACGCTGCTTCTCCACCTACTTGACTAAAGAATTCTGCAAAGATATTATACTGATCACTTTGAGGATCAGCTGCATAGATTCCAAACATAAATGAAATGGCAATGAAGATACCACCCACCACTACAAATGGGATCATATAAGATACACCACTCATAATATGCTTATAGAAATTCAAGCCTGACTTCTTCTCAGGTTCAGCATGCGATTCTGAAACATGCTCAGACTGAGGGTCACGAATATCATAGGCGAGTGCTTGGTCAATTAATTGATCAGCATGACTAATCGCCTTTTTTACTGGGACATCAACAAAACGTTTCCCTTTGAATACATCCGTATCCACTTTAACATCATGTGCCACAACAATTGCATCCGCATTCTGAATATCTGATGCTGTTAAACGATTTTCCGGTCCATTGGCACCATTGGTTTGAATTTTAATTTTCATTCCACGTTTGGCTGCTGCTTCTTTTAATGACTCTGCAGCCATATACGTATGCGCAATACCCGTCATGCAAGCGGTGATACCCACTATATATTTTCCTGAATCCTGCTTGTCCGTTTGGTCAGGCTCATCAGATACGTCTTGATTCTTTATAGCGTTTATGACCTCATCCATTGATGTAGCTACTAGTAACTTTGCTCGGAATGCTTCACTCATTAGAAACGTCGAGAGCTTAGATAAAAGAGAGAGATGTTCATTTGATGCATTTTCAGGTGCAGCAATCATAAAGATTAAGTTCGTGTGCTGTCCTCCATAATCTATTCCTTGAAGTGTTCGCCCCATTATGATTGTCGGCTTAGAAACGGATTTTGATTTTGCGTGTGGAATTGCTACTCCATACCCCACAGCTGTAGAAATTTCATTCTCTCTTTTATATATCGCTTTTTTAAAGGCAATAGGATCATTTGTCAGTTGATTCTCAGTCAACTTGTTCACTAATTCATCAATGACAGTATCTTGATCAGTACCTTTGAGATTTAAAATTATATTATCACTAGTAAGAATGTCTACTAATTCCACAAAAACCCCTCCCAGATCATTCTGAAATGCTTAACTGAAATAGTGATGCGCTTGATTCGTTGAATTAAATAGATCCATCTTTTTCTTCACAACTTCTTGTGCAGCCTTACGTGCACTCGGCATGATCATATCAGGCTCATAAGCTGTATCGTTTTCGATTAGGAAGCGACGCATTTCTTTGAAGAAAGCATTCTTCATATCAGTTGAAAGATTAATTTTTGATACTCCATGTAGGTAGGTCTGAGAGATTTCCTCATCTTTGTTATCACTACCACCATGAAGAACAAGAGGGATATCTACATTTTTGTTGATCTCAGCAAGCAGATCTAACTTTAATTCTGGCTGTCTATCGTGTTTGTATTGACCATGGGACGTTCCAATTGCTATAGCCAATGTATCAATTCCAGTTTGTTCTACAAATGTTTTTGCATCATCTACATCTGTATATAAGATGACATCCGCTCCACCTTCAGAGCTTCCTTCATTTGATCCAATTGTTCCTAGTTCAGCTTCAACAGAAACATTGACGCTATGTGCAAGTTTCACTACCTCTTTAGAGATGGCAATGTTATCTTCAAATGATGCGTGAGATGCATCAATCATGACAGACGTAAATCCGTTTCTAATCGCTCTCATAACATCTTCTACAGAACCACCATGGTCAAGATGGATAACCATTGGAACCTTTGCATTTCGGCAGCTCTCACGAACATAAGCAATAAAATCATCACCTAGAAGTTCTACTTCATTTGGGTGGATTTGAATGATAGCTTGGTGCATTTTTCTCTTCAGCAGATTCAATAATAACCCTTACAAATTCACTGTTCGCCACGTTAAATGACCCTACTGCAAACTGATGCTTGTACGCTACCGCTAATAGATCCTTCATATTCATTAACATAATTATCTCTCCTCTTTTGTTTTAAATCTGATTCCAAACGTTTAAAAACTCTTCTTCAGTTGTTGTATGAACCAGTGACCTCACATGTTCAATGTTCTTCGTCTTCTGAAAAAACTCTGTAAATACATATTCATTCCGTTCAACATCTGACGAAGGAATATAGATGATAATCAGCTGTACCTTTTCTGTGCCCCACTGAATGGCTTGTTGATTAATACCAATCATGACGCGTTCCTTATACTCTTTCATTTCGAAATAAGGATGAGGAATGGCGACTAGATTTCCTATAGATGTATAGGACATCGTCTCTCTTCTCATAATGGGCTCATAAAATGATTCTTGTTGACTCACTGTTAATAAGTGATGAATCGCTTCAGAAGGGCTTTGTTCGTTCATCCAGAAAATATTCGCTTGTTCAACTATCATATTTTGAGCTTCTAGAAAGAATCTTATTCTCTTGATATCTGCGCTTTTAAAACTACCCTGTACATTAATAAAATTGGTTTGATCTTGAGAAACATGTGTTAGATCGATCCCAATATATAAATAATGATCTTTAAACACCTGATCTGCTGAATACTTTTCTAGTTTGACTATTTCTAGCTCATCGAAATAAGTAGCGATCTTTGAAGCAAGAAGCTCCGTTCGCTCATATCCTCTTGTGTAAAGAATGATTGTCTTACGCTTCTTTTTGTCCTGCGACTGGATGATTACCTGAATGTGATAGGCCAGATAAGCAATCTCACTATCCTGAATTTCCACGTCAAATTCCTTTTCGATTTGTAAGGCTAAATTTGAAGCGACACTAAACGAGAAGAAATACTCTGCTTTTGTTTCTTTCACAAACGGATTATAGATAAGCAAATTATGTGAAGCTGGATAGATAATCCGATAGATGTGATTGAGTATATTATGTCTATAACGCTGCTCTGAATAGGTTGGCACATGATATATCTGCTCTACTTTGAATAGAATCGACTCGATTTTTTCGACAATCTTTGAATTTCGATTGGATATATCTACATCCTCTAAATCAAGCTGTAACGACATCAAATAATTGACCAGGAAGACAATTTCGTCTTCTGAAAATGTGGTGTACTCATTCATCTGAGTTTGAAACGCTTGGGCCACATCATATTCCTTAAACTCTGTTAACTTCATCAGTTCTTTATCATCAATAACAACCAGACGTTTTTGATTCATTTGATGAATCATTATGAGTAGCTGCACGGTTAACTTTTTATAAATAGTGAATTCGATATTTAACTGATACTTTATGTTCATTTCATCCACTAATCTAAAAACGCTTTCAATTGTCTGTGAATCCACCCATGACTGAAAATGCTGAATAACAAAATCCTTATAGTTTTCTTTTTTCACATGAATAGAAGTGAAAAAGCTCTCAAGTAGGATTCTTTTTTGCATTTCTGTTCCAAGCTAGTTTAATCCCCTTAAACACCCTAGTATCAATTGATACATCAATTCCTAGAGAATAAATGTTTATCGTGAGCTTCTGCATACGACTTCGAATCGTTTGTGGCGAATAATAAAAGGCTTCTGCTAGCTCTTCATAAGTAGTGTATTCATCTCTATTCATTAAGAATTGGATGATTTCAAACTCAAGAATAGCCTCTTCAGGTTCCTTATTTGTTAGATCAACCTCCTCTTGATTTCCTTGGCTATCGTCAGACATCATTGCATATCCTTGAGGAGATGAGACGATGACGATATCACTGAAGTTCTCATTAATATCTTTTATATAATTACGAATGGTTCGATCTGTAACGTTTAACATGTCTGCTAACGTTGCAGCCGATACGTAACCTTGGTTTTGCTTTAATAGAAAGTCAATTAATTGTTTACGTTTTTCATGCAAATCAACCACAACCTTTCTATGACTCAACAATAAGACACCTCTATTGAAAGCGCTATATCAGTAGATTTTCCTACTGCTAGGAAAAAATACACCTTGTTAGTAACAATAGCTCTACCACCAGCTTTTAAAACAAAAAAAAACAAACCAGATAACGGTTTGTTTTTTTATCCTTTATTCGTTTATGGGATCATATTGTCTGCCGCCGCGTACAACTCATACCATTCTTCTCTTGTTAATGGAATGTCTGATCCTGCTGCGGACTCTTGCAGACGACCCGCATTTGTTGTGCCAAGTACCACTTGAATGTTTGCTGGGTGGCGTGTGATCCACGCGACTGCAATGGTGGTTGGAGTGACATCATATTTAGTGGCTAAGCGCTCAAGCACTTTGTTTAATGTAGGAAAACGCTGATGATCACCTACAAAGACCCCATCAAAGAATCCCGTTTGGAATGGCGACCATGCTTGTAGCGAGATATCGTTTAATCGGCAATACTCCAGTGTGCTGCTATCTCTATTGACTGCATTTTCTGTGTTCATATTTAAGGACACACCGGAATCAATTAATGGTGTATGCGCTAAGCTGAATTGAACCTGGTTCACCACTAGTTTTTGATTTAAGCTCTTTTGTAACAGCTCAATTTGCATTGGATTATGATTAGATACACCAAAATGACGTACCTTTCCAGACTCATGTAGTTGATCAAACGCTTCTGCTACTTCTTCTGGTTCCATTAACGGATCTGGACGATGTAGCAACAAAATGTCCAAATAATCCGTTTGCAGTCTTTTTAAGATATTGTCAACGGATGACAGGATATGGTCCTTAGAAAAGTCATAATAACCAGTCGCCCCTCTTCTAATCCCACATTTACTCTGAAGAATCATTTTTTCTCTCACATTTTTATCCATAGAAAGCGCTTTCGAAAACTGTTCTTCACAACTGCCTCCACCATAGATATCTGCATGATCAAAAAAGTTAATACCCGATTCCTGTGCTGTATGAATCAATGTTTCCGTTTCTTTTAGTGTAAGATTGTTAATTCGCATATTGCCCATGATAATATTGGATACATGTAGATCGGTTCCTTTTATGTTAAATGTTTTCAATTTTCGCACCCTCCTATTAATCGCATCTATCTTATGAATAGCATACTAAATTGCAGGGGAACTGTATACTTTTAAGGAGTTAGAGATGATTTATCTCTAACTCCTTTTTCTTATTTTTTAACATGCTTGAGGAATGTCGTAAGTAGCTCATCTAGCTTTTTGTAGTCCTCGAATTCTAGAGATAGATTCTCTACTAATTGTGATGGTATACGTGTCGCTTTTTGTTTTAATGCTTCTCCCTCAGCTGTTAGTGTAATAATAACACTGCGCTCATCCTCAACCGACCGCTTTCTTTTTAAGAGTCCATGACTTTCCATTCGTTTTAACATCGGCGTTAAGGTTCCTGAATCGAGCAATAGCTTTTCTCCTAATTCTTTAACTGTGTTCGCATTTTTTTCCCATAAGACTAGTAACACAAGATATTGTGAATAGGTTACATTTAGTTCCTCTAATAAAGTACGGTACATCTTCATTATTTCACGTTCTGCCGTGTACATCTTAAAGCAGATTTGATTTTCTAGCTTTAGTATCTCGTTATCCACGTTGGTCCCCTTTCCCTATCTATTACTATCTATCATACACAATCCGGCCCATTAATGACAAAATTAAATTTTGCACAATCTAATTGTTGACTAATCAAATTGTGAGCGTTATTATGATTGTAAGCTATTCAGTTTTGCGCAACTTAATTTCAGGGGGTTTTTATTGTGGAAGCTTTATATACAGCAAAAGCAACAGCAGATGGTGGACGTCAAGGGAAGGTAACAAGTAGTGACGGTACGCTTGATCTCACATTGTCCATGCCTAAGTCATTAGGCGGACAAGAAAAAGAAGGATCAACAAACCCAGAGCAACTATTTGCTGCAGGCTATTCTGCTTGCTTCGATAGCGCATTGAATGCCGTTGCCAGACAGTTTAAAAAAAGAATTGAATCTAAGGTTACATCTGAAGTATCTATAGGGAAAGATTCAGAAGGCGGTTTCAAACTTGCAGTTGTTCTTTCCGTTGTAGTTAACGGTGTTTCACTTGAAGAAGCGGAAGAGTTAGTCGAGCAAGCTCATTCATTTTGCCCATACTCAAAAGCAACTAAAGGGAACATAGACGTAGAACTAAAAACATCCTTGTTTTAAGTTGAATAATGTCTAGGAATAAAAAAGGATTAGAGGCACTCTTGCCTCTAATCCTTTTCACATCGACTCTCTTAAAAACTGCTTTGGCGACATTCCAATGTATTTCTTAAAGACATGACTGAAGTACTTGTAATCACTAAACCCAGTAGTCTCAGCAACCTCGTATACAAGCATTTTTTCATTTTGAAGCTTATCAAGTGCTTTTGTAATTCTGTACCTGGTAAGAAATTCGTTGAAACTGTATCCAGTTGTTTCTTTAAGCTTAGTATTAATGCTGACAGTGGAGAGACCAATTTCCTCACTAAGCATGGCTAGAGTGATTTTCTGGTCATAGTACCCTTTAATGTAGCGAACGGCATCTGCGGCATAGGTTGATTCCGCCTCAGAATCCAGTGTAAATTGAAGCAAGTCGTTCATAACTTTTGACTGTTCGTGCTGCTTTTTTTCCTGAACATCTTTCGTTAATTGTTTTAACGATTCACTAAGCTCCTTCAAATCGATTGGCTTCAACAGATAATCCCGAACACCGAGACCAATGGCTTGTTGAGCATAGGTGAATTCACCATAACCTGATAGAATAATGGCTTCATATTGTTGAATGGGCTTCGTTTCCTTCAACATCTGCAAACCATCTTTAAATGGCATTCGAATATCTGTAATCACAATATCAGGCTGTGTCTCAGCAATGATTTGGCAACCCTCTTCTCCATTTTCTGCCGTTCCGACAACTACGCAGCCACTGCTAAGCCAATCCATGCGATAAAGCAGTCCTTTAAGAATCATAGGCTCATCTTCTACTAATACGACCTTTATCATTATTGCCTCACCCCTTATATGGAATTCGCAAAGAAATGACGGTTCCTTCTCCTAATGTTGTCTCTATATCAAGCCCATATTCAGTGCCATACAAAAGCTGAATTAGCTGGTGAGTATTCTTCATTCCGGTATGTTCGGTTTCCTTCAGGTCTCCTGCTAGAATCAACTGCACCAATGCTTGAGTCTCAGGCGACATACCCAAGCCCGTTATCTTTAACTTGAATCAGCATAAGTGTTTCATCAAGTACCTCTATTGTCAGTTCGACTAGCAAATAATGTGTTTCATTTATATTATGCTTTATCGCATTCTCGATTAAAGGTTGAATCATCAGTTTTGGTATATGCGCCTCGTATACGTAGGGCTCTATTTGAATGGAGTAGTTCAGTCTTTTTCCATACCTCATCTTCTGAAGGGAAAAGTAATCTTCAAGATAACTCAAATCCTTCTTCAACGGTACTGTTGTATCTCCAAAATTTGCATTATAACGCATTAGCTTTGCTGTTTTGACAATCATATCCGAAGCATTTTCAGGATCAGCCAATGTTTCATACTTAATCATTTCGAGCACATTAAAAAGAAAATGCGGATTAAACTTTGCTTCAAGATGCTTCATCTCACTTAATCGTCTTTTCTCCATAATTTCTTGATTCTGATCAACCAGAAATTGAATTTCATTTATTTTACTCGTGTATTCTTCATATATAGTCTGTACTTCATCAAAAATATGTTCCTTTTGAAAGTGTTGATTATGATTTTTAGTAGAAATCATCGTAACGAGCGCATCAAAAGGCTGCAGTGACTTTTTTAATATTTTTGGTGTGACAATCCATACTACAAGGATCATCACCAAGCTGCTTACAACCATTGTTAGAAGCCCATAGAATAATAGCAAACGATATGAATTAATCGACGTTAGTGTAATAACTTGAATGTCATTTTCAGAGATGGTTGTACGTGTTTTATAAAAATAATCAGTATCAGATTGTATAAAGTGCCCTTTTTCAAGCTCTAACTTACCAAGAGTCGTTAAAGCAAAGGAATGACTATAAAAGATGACGTTATCAAATGGATCCGTCACAAATAATAGCTGATTATTGGTTGATGGAAGTTGATTCTCAAGAAAAAACATTAGATACCCAATCGTACCATCACTACCCGGTATCGCTGCTGTAAATACATAGGACGCGTCATGGTTCACATCCATAATTCGCTTGTTTAATCGCTCTTCAATCATGCCGTTTTTATTTGCTTTGTTAACCAACTCATTCATAAAAATACTTTGACTCAGCTCCTGCTCGATTCCATCATAATAACTAGTAGCTACGATCTCTTCCTCTTCATTTAGCAGAACAAAGTCAGCGTTCATCTGCTGTTCATTCCTAAAATCATAGAGGATACGGTTTGTTTCATTCCCCCCACTAGCTCCAGATAAAAATGACGTGATGGTTTCGTCTTTAATTAATGAAGACAAGCCAGCCCTATATTCTTCAAATCCTGCTTCAATCTCAGCAGCAACCTGCTCATTTATTTTTTGATTTGGCTTTACGATAGATACATTAAAAATCAGATATAAAGAAATCAAATACACAAAGAGAATAATAGCTATAATGACAACTGCGTATTTTATAAAAGAGCGTTTGATATCATCTTTGATTTTTCTGCGTTCCATATATGCCAACTCCACTATGCCTGTTTAAAAATAGGGCTACCTTGATAGAAAGGCAGCCCAATCACTTTTACAAATTCATTTCTTTTTTACCGGATAGCTTAAAGAACAATAACAGCGATAAAATCGATGTAACAGTTAAGATCGCTGAGTAGGCCGAGGCATTTCCAAAGTTTCCACGAATAACCTCTGAATAGATTGATACAGCCAATGTTTGCGTGTTGCTTGAATACAAGATAATCGATGCACTAAGCTCACCAAGAATGGTAATCCAACTCATAATGGCCCCAGCTAACACACCCGGCATCATCATAGGCACAATAACTTTAAAGAACGTTCGTTTTTCTGATGCACCCAGGCTAATAGCCGCTTCCTCCATACTTGGACTGATCTGACTAACTATGGCCGTACTTGAGCGGATCGTATACGGCATCCGGCGAATAACAAAGGCCAGTACCATAATCAACGCTGTACCAGTTAAGAAAAAAGGTGCATCATTAAAGGCAAATACAAGTGCGATCCCAAGAACAGAGCCTGGAATAACAAATGGCAGCATCGAAATGGTATCTAACATGGACGTAATAACGTTACGCTTACGAACAGTCAGATAGGCAATAAAGATACCAAGCACTACAATGATAGCGATTGCAAATAACCCTAGTTTATAGGTATTGAGGATCATGGAAAGATCCCTATTAAATAAAATGGTTTCATAGTTTTGAAGCGAGAATCTACCTGTGTATACCTGGCCACCCGTTGTCTCCAAGAAAGAAGTGTAGACTACTACTAGTTGCGGTAATATGGATAAAAGGGCAATGATATAAACAGCCCCATGACTCAACACATTTTTGATGCCATAGCTTCTTTTCACTTCCATTGGTTTAAGAGCTGACATCGAGTATGCATACTGGCGTGAGATAATTCGCTGCACAAGAAACAGAGCAATCGTCACGATAATGAAGATAGCGGCAATGGCAGCGGCAAATCCTGCATCTCCACCAACCTCACTCATAAATTGAGTATATATTAAAACAGGGATCGTTCGATACCCTTCACCAATAAGCATCGGTGTCCCAAAATCTGCAATCACACGCATAAATACCAGTAGTGAACTAGCCAATATCGTTGGTGTAATTAACGGTACCACGATTTTCATGACACGCTGAATCCCAGAATACCCAAGACTTTCCGCAGCTTCAATCAATGAATTATCTAAATTCTTAAGCGCTCCTGAGATATAAATAAAGATTAACGGAAATGACTGCAATGTCAGCACAAGCACGATGCCTGCAAATCCATAAATTCCATCATAGTTCATATCAAAGGTGTTATTTAGAAATTTAGTGACGATACCACCTCGGCCTAGCAATTGGATCCACGCATACGCTCCAATAAATGGAGGCGAAATATAGGAAACGATGACGAGAATTTGAATGGTTTTGCTTCCAAAGATCTTCACTCGTCGTAAGATATACGCAAGCGGTAACCCTATTAAAACAGCTAGAAGCGTACTCACAATGGTAACTTTTATACTGTTCCATAAGGTAACCCAATAGAATTTACGTTCAAAGAAATGAGCAAAGTGCTCAAGTGTAAATGTACCTGACCCTGAATCATACACACTTTTATTCAGTACAAGAATGACTGGAAATAAGATAAATAAAGCAAAGAATAGCATGATAAATAAGGTAATAAGGTTCCAACCATTAAGGCTTTTGCGCAGCATATTACTCACCTGCCTTAATCAGTGTCATCTCACTCGCTGCATCAAACACATTAATCAACTTCGGCTTTACCTTCAAATGAACAGCTGTCCCTTCAGGAATAATGGCATGATCCTCTATATTCTGGACCACTTCTACCTTCTCTCCTGATGTTAATGTGATGAAATAATGCGTATTAATGCCTAAAAACATTGTTTTGTCTACTACTCCAGCGATTGCACTTGTATCTGTTGTGACAACAAATTCCTGTGGTCTAACAGAGGCTAGCACTTGCTGACCTACTTTTACCGTATCAACAAGATTATTCAGTTTTTCACGGTAGCCATCATTAAAGACTACGTAGTTTCCATCCTGATGCTTTTCAACTATTCCTTTTACAACATTGGACGTTCCTATAAACTGAGCCACAAATAAATTATTTGGTCGAAGATAGATGTTTTCTGGTTTACCAATCTGTTGAATAATTCCTTTATTCATGACCGCAATCCGATCAGAAATAGCTAACGCTTCTTCTTGATCATGCGTGACATATACAGTAGTAATGCCTACTTCCTGCTGAATCTCCTTAATAGCATTACGCATTTCGACACGAAGCTTCGCATCCAAGTTTGATAACGGCTCATCCATTAACAACACCTTTGGATTAATGACTAATGCCCGCGCCAGAGCTACCCGCTGCTGCTGCCCACCTGAAAGCTTATCAGGCTTCTTCGCATGATGATCCTCAATTCGAACAACCTTCATCATCTCATTGATACGACTCTGCATATTTTTCTTATCAACATTCTGTGCCTTCAGACCAAATGCAATATTTTCTTCTACAGTCATATGAGGAAAGATTGCATAGTTTTGAAAAACCATACCCATCTTTCTTTTATTAACGGGGATCGTATTAATTACTTGATCATCAACCTTAATGGCACCTCCCTCGATAGAGTTAAACCCAATAATCATCCTCAGTAGTGTTGTTTTCCCACAACCTGATGGCCCAAGTAGAGTGAATAATTCACCTGGTTTAATCGTTAATGACAGTCCGTTTATAACGGTATGATCCTCATACTTCTTAACTACTTTATCGATATGAATAGCTACACTCATGGATAATCTCTCCCTTCGTCTCTATAAAAAATAGACATGCAGAGATCCTCTCGTACTCTGCATATCCAGCTGATTAATTCATTGATTGTTCGAGTACATCTACATAACGAGCTGTAATGTCATCCGTGTTTTCGATAATATAATCCTCATCATAATCCTCAAATAAAGAGATCTCATCCTGAGGAGTCATATAATCCGCTACCTCTACACCATCACGCAATGGGCGAACCGTTAGCTCCATACCAGTGCGACTTTGCACTTCTTCAGATAGTACATAATCGATAAACTTCTGAGCGCCCTCTAAATTATCTGTTCCTTTGATAATTTGTACAGACTGACCAGGATAGATAACACCTTCAGTTGGGAACACCACATCAACTGCTGCTCCACTTTGCATGTAATGAATAACCGGATCTTCCCACGTTAGACCAACCACATACTCGCCATCAGCTACACCACGATGCACCTGACCCGAGCTACCCTGAACCTTACCATCAAGATTAGCAAGGAATTCTTCAACAAAATCCCATGCCTCATCAGCCATTGGATCTCCATCTCCCGCTGCATACAGCATCGCTACAAGTGATTGGAAAGCAGAGCTTGAATTAACGGGATCACCAAACGCAATACGTCCCTTTAACTCTGGATTTAAAAGATCCTGAAAGCTATCAATTTGAATATCACCCGCAAGATCTGTATTTACAATAAACACCGTTGGATCCGAAAACGCTTGGAGAGAAAAAGCCTGTTGTATTCTTAAAGCCTTCCATCATAAACTCATCCTCAGGAGAAACGTACTCCTCAAACAAATCCGTCTTATCATGCAGCATCGTCACGTCCGCTGCCCAGAGAATATCCCCCTGCGGATTATTACGCTCCGACTCCACTCGTGTCACAACCTCACCCGTTCCCGCCGAAATCGTCTGCACCTTGATGCCCGTTTCTTTCTCAAAGCTTGGAATGACCGCCTCGTTCAAGTTCTCACTCCGAGTCGTATAGATTACAAGCTCTCCTTCACCAGAACCTGAACTTGAATCCCCACAACCAACCATCAACGCAGCAGCTCCGGCTGTTAATACAACTAATTTAAGCGCTTTCATAATAACCCCTCCTCTTTACTAGCTAGCTCTATCGTATAGCAGAGACCCGGAAGCCGGAATCCTAAAATTGATAAAATATATCTGATATTTGCTAAGCACATAGAAAAAAGCTGACCAAGTTTATCTTAGTCAGCTTTTTTCATTACCTATTACGCCTGCTTCAACAAATGTTTTCCACTTGTTTGATTCGGATCTTGTAACTCCAACACCTCTGCTGTTGTAGCATGAACGTGATCGAGCAGTTCTTGGTTATTCATTAGAAATTGTCCGTATGAAGGTACCATTTCTTTGATCTTTGCATCCCACTCCTGCATGCGCTCTGGGAAACATCGATTTATGACATCAAGCATCACGTGAACAGCTGTTGAGGCACCAGGCGACGCACCGAGCAGTGCGGCGATGGAGCCATCCTCTGCACTAATAACCTCTGTACCAAACTGAAGTGTACCTTTGCCGCCAGCTTCCGTGTCCTTAATAACCTGCACACGTTGACCGGCAATGACTAAGTCCCAATCCTCTGATTTGGCATTTGGAATAAAATCACGTAAATCATTCATGCGTTGTTCTTTAGATAACATCACTTGCTGAATTAAGTATTTTGTCAGTGACATATTTTTTGCTCCCGCAGCAAGCATCGTCACAAGGTTATCCGCTTTTACCGAAGTAAATAGATCCATTACCGAGCCATGCTTCAAGAACTTTGGAGAAAAACCGGCGAACGGCCCAAATAAAAGCATTTTTTGATTTTCAATAAATCGTGTATCCAGGTGAGGCACTGACATTGGTGGAGCACCATTCTTTGCCTTCCCGTACACTTTTGCATGATGCTGCTCGACCACATCCGGATTATTACAGGCCATAAAGATGCCACTTACAGGGAATCCACCAATATGTTTGCCCTCAGGAATACCGGACTTCTGAAGTAGGTGCAAACTTCCTCCCCCGCCTCCAATAAAGACAAACTTAGCCGTATGCGTCTCGGTTGTACCGCTTTCAAGATTACGTACTTTTACTTCCCATAAGCCTGCACTTGTGCGTTTTAAATCTGTCACACTGTGATTATAATGCATATCAACCCCAAGACCCTCTAAATGGTCGAACATCTTATGAGTTAATGCACCAAAATTCACATCTGTGCCAGTGTCGATTTTTGTAGCTGCAATCCGATCCTCTACTGGCCGATCCTTCATCATAAGTGGAATCCATTCCATCAATTTCTCTGGATCCTCAGAGAATTCCATGCCTTTAAACAGAGGGTTGTCTGAAAGCGCTTTAAAACGTTTTTTTAGAAAATCGACGTTTGCTTGCCCTTGTACCATGCTCATATGAGGAAGTGCTTTTATAAATTCCTGTGGCGACTCAATTAGCTTTTGGCTAACAAGATACGACCAAAACTGCATTGAAACTTGAAACTGTTCGTTAATTTTTATTGCTTTACTAATATCCATTGAACCATCAGGCTTTTCGGATGTGTAATTCAGTTCACACAATGCCGCATGCCCTGTTCCCGCATTATTCCATTCATTAGAGCTTTCTTCACCTGCATTTGATAACTTTTCAAAAACCGTCATGTTCCAGTCCGGTGCCAATTCTTTCAACAGTACGCCCAAGGTTGAGCTCATAACCCCAGCACCAATCAATATAACGTCCGTACTATGTTGTGAGTTCGTCATATATTTTCAGTCCTTATACGTTAAGATTCGAAGAAAAATTTTGAATATGTTTCCTGTTCCTATTGTAGCACTAATAAAACAATTTTAAAATATCACCCGCTTTTTTACATAAGTAAAAGTTGGAAAATTAAATGTCTGTATATAATAACAATTCAAATAATTAGGTCGGTTTTCTTACTATATGTAACTAAATTAGATATCGTCCATAGACTTGCTTGTATTTAGCTTGTTCAAAAACATCGATGAGATGTTGATTAGCAAGGATTGAGTGAACGTTCATGGTTGCATCGTTTTGATTTGGTGTTTTATCGTTTCAATTCGTGCTCCATCGCTCCAATTTGGCCTTCTATCGTTTCAATTCGTGCTCCATCGCTCCAATTTGGCCTTCTATCGTTTCAATTCGTGCTCCATCGCTCCAATCCGTCCTTCTATCGTTTCAGTTCATGCTCTATCGCTCCAATTTGGCCTTCTATCGTTTCAATTCGTGCTCCATCGTTTCAATTCGTGCTCCATCGTTTCAATTTGGCCTTCTATCGTTTCAATTCGTGCTCCATCGTTTCAATTTGGCCTTCTATCGTTTCAGTCAATGCTCCATCGTTTCAATTTGGCCTTCTATCGTTTCAATTCGTGCTCCATCGTTTCAATCCATCCTTCTATCGCTCCACTTTCCCCTCCATCACCACAATCACATAACTCCTCCTCTCTCCTCAGGCACAATTTATAGCATCCCCCAATTAAATCCGTTACACTAAAACAACCTAATCTAAAGGAGTGGAAGTATGCAATCAATTACAGGAAAAGTGGCATTAATTACGGGAGCTTGGGCGTGGAATCGGCCGAGCTACTGCTGAGGAGTTTGCTAAAGAAGGCATTCACGTTGGTCTTGTTGGTCGCACGCTTGAGAACCTGCAAAAAGCAGCAGAAGAATTAAAACAGTATGACGTAAAGGTAGCGATTGCTGCGGCAAACATAGAGGATTTAGATTCAATCACAGCGGCAGTCGAGAGCATCCGCGCAGAGCTTGGTCCAATTGATATTCTAGTTAACAATGCTTGGGATCTCGAAGTTCGGTGGTTTTATGGACTTAACGCCAGAAGAATGGACAAATATTATTGATGTGAATGTAAAAGGAGTGTACTACACAACCCGTGCGGTATTACCGGAAATGATCGAGCGCAACACAGGAGATATCATTAATATCTCTTCAACAGCTGGTCAAAAAGGTGCGCCTATTACCAGTGCGTACACAGCATCAAAAGCAGCGGTTATTGGCCTAAGTGAGTCGTTAATGATGGAAGTGCGTAAGAAAAACATCCGAGTTACAACTCTTACACCAAGTACTGTTGCAACAGATATGGCTGTTGAGTTAAATCTAACAGATGGTAACCCTGAAAAAGTGATGCAGGCAGAGGATTTGGCCGAGCTAATGGTTGCTCAGCTTAAACTTCACCCTCGTGTGGTGCTGAAGACTGCTGGCATTTGGTCAAATAATCCGTAAAAAAAAGGAAGTGAACACGTTTCTCCGTGCTCACTTCCTCTTTTTTTAGACTAATTTTCACAGATCAAGGTGTTTGTTTCTGTCCATAATTCGTGGACATCTTTTATTATATAATCCGTATAGGTTGAGAGTGTTGGGAATGTGCCGACACCTGAGAGTACGCCGATTCCATGTAAACAGTGCTTGGAGAAGGCTAGGTCAACATCTGTATCTCCAACGTGAATCACTTCGTTTGGGGATAGATTCATCTTTTGGCAAAATGCGTCCATTGCCTGTCTCTCTGGTTTTTTGTTATATAGATCGGCCGTTCCAATGAAGTCAATATATTCATAGATCCCTAGCTTCTTAAGGGTAGCATTTGTGCTGTAATAATTGTCTGCCGTAATCACACCAAGTCGATATCCTGCTTGTTTTAGTGACTCAAATAGTTTAGGCAAATCGCCAATTGCTTCAATGCGCTCCAATTTGTGTTCGATCTCTTCATCATAAGCTTGGTTCACTTCTTTAAGTACAGATGATTCTGGAACATGAAGAATATCGGCAAAGGCTGCGGCGAAGTCCTTTGTTGTTCCACTTGCTAAAAAGCCATGCTCGCTTACATCGTTTCCATTTAAACCAATGCTTTTAGCCAGTTTTTCCTTCAAATGATCATCATCAGCATGACCAAACGTATCAGCGAGTGAGTCTATGACCTGATACGTGGCATCAATCCACACCGATTCAAATCGAATTAAGGTTCCATCCTTGTCAAATATAATTCCTTTAACAGTCATTTCTAATCAAGCCTCTCTAATACATCGCCCCATGTGTGCAGCGAAGGATTGCGTCTCCCATAATAAACTGGGTTCGTAAACCCAATTAATGTTCCGTCCTGTTTACGAACGGTCACCCGTAACCATGAATATGAATTTGTCTTCCACTGAAATGAGTAAGAATCATTTTTGCCAATTGTTTCATGGACCACTTCCCCATTTTCTACCCATTGAATGATAAGTGGTTCGTTAGTTTGCAAAGTAACCTGCGCATCTCCAGACGGATCTGAGAGGGAGCTTCCCGGAAGATGACCATCTACCTGAAAATCTATTCGTACATTTTCTCGTGCCACAAACACATGTCCCTGTTTTACATTTCTAAGCAATGCGTTTGCGCTATTTTCGTCACTCCAGACATAGGTTCCTGGATCTCCGATAAGTGATGGCAATGTGCTACCTGGATAGGTCTCGTCAGGACGAAGGTGAGAGTCCGAACCCCCAATGCCTGTTATAGTCCAACCATCATTCGTTAATAGATCCCACGTTCGAAGCGCTTCTTCAGTCGCCTGCACGTTATCAGAATAGGTTGGATCATTCCAAACTTCGAAAGTATCTATTAGTGCTAAAGGCGTTTTCGTAAATAACCATTTCCATTCCGTCAGAAACGGATGATTCATGGAGTTGAGTCCACCGGTTTCCTTTGTTTTCTTTAAAATGTCGACTATACCCTCTTCCGTTTCCATAGAAGCCACATCCTGGTCAACATATGGGTATTGCTGAACGCCAAGAATGTTAAAGTGACCTTTTTTGGCTGTTATTTCGATCCCAGGAATCACTAGCAGATCAGGTGAAGGTGTCCATGAAGTAGGAACTAGGTTATGATCTGTAGCTACGAAAAAGTCGAGCCCTTGTTTTTCTGCTTGGTTTACATTGTCTTCACGAGTCATCTGACCGTCGGACGCAATCGTATGCGTATGAAAATCACCTTTATACCATCTTGCGGTTTCTTCTTTTACTTGTTCCCACTGATATTGATTTAATACAAACTCTCCGGTTTCATCGATCCATGTTTCCCCAAAGTCAGCTTTGGCATTCTCATCTGTATTCCGCAGAAGGATAGTAGCTACCTGTTTCTGCGTAACCTCTCGTCCCATTACTTGTACATGTAAGGTCCATTCTCCAGATGGCATAGGTCCTGGCACCGTATTGGGACTTGTTGATTTAGTTGTTTCTCCAACCACAACAGGCTGGATAGTCTTGCCTCCAACATATTGCGCACGAACCTCTTGATTAGCATCCACAAGCTGATATTGCAGCCAGACCTTTTCTTCTAATTCCACTTGAATCATTAATTTTTTATGGTTTCCTTCCTTCCATTCAAAAGGAAAGGCGATGGAGGCTTGATTCTCTTCCTCCATCACAACCGAGCATGTAAAATCAATCATCTTTTTCCCTCCTTACTCGTTCACATCATCCAATGCAGCTTGAGCTTGGTTCTTTGCTTCTGTTAAGGCTTCTTCTGTTGAAATATTCTCTAACTCTACCTTATCAGCTGCAATTTCTAACGCATCAATAATTTTATTTCCAGTTGGATCTATGAATGCAGCTGCCCCAATTTGAGCCTGCTCAAAAGGAATGGTTAAGTATGGATTTGCATCTGCAAACTCCGCGTATTCAGGAACTTCCATTGCTGATTCGCGGACAGGAATATACCCGATTGTCTGAGCCCAGTCTGCCGTTACCTCAGGTGAAGTAAAGTACGACATCCACTGCCAGCCTGCTTCTTTCTCTTCATCAGACAAGGCATCCGGAATCGCCATAACCAATCCATCAATTGTTGGTTGTGCTGGATTTCCGTTCATACCTGGTTGGATTGCCGAATCAATGATCTCAAAATCCAAGTTTCCTTTATCACCCGAAGATCCTGTGTACCCTACAACTGTGCCATTCATTACGTCATCAATTGTGCGATACCAATATTCCCATCCTTGGCCACCAGAATTAATTTTCATTGACCTTTCTTCATGAATGGCTGTACGAATAAACTCCCAAGCTTCAATCCACTCTGGACTATCAATCAACACCTCTGTTCCTTCGTCATTAAGTATCTGACCACCATTACTTTGAGCGATATCAATAAGATTCGGCTCTCCCCACATTGGCGCCCAACCAAAGGAAGCATCTGTTTGTTCAACAATTTTTTTGCCTGCTTCATCTAAGCTTTCCCAAGATGAAAATGCCTCTTCTGCATCGACACAGCTTCCTCAAACAAATCTTGACGATAATACATCACCTGTGTAGTACCATAACCGGGCAAGCCATAATACGTATCATCAAGTCTGACATTTTCCATAAATACAGATAGGAAATCACCCTCGTCATAGATTTCATCAGCAGCCATATATTCATCTAGTGGCGCCAATACTTCTCGTCCTGCTAGATCCATCATTGTTGAATTTTCTAATAGGACAACGGCAGGAGCGGTACTCGCAGCAAGACCTGCTTGTAAATTTTGGTAAGTCTCTGAATAATTTGCTTGAGCCACACCTTTTAGAACAACCTCATCCTGCGACTCATTAAAAGAAGTAATTAGCTCCTCCATTTTGTTACCTGCTTCACTACCTAAGCCATACCAAAATTCAATTTCGATTGTTCCATCTGTTGATCCGCTTCCTTCCGTCGAACACGCTGCAAGTCCTGTACAAAGTGCTATTCCACCTAATAACATACCCATTTGTTTTTTCATTTCACATTACCTCCTACATCTATTTTTTTATCCTTTAACCCCGTTATCACTAATACCTTTCACAAACCATTTTTGTAAAACGATAAATAAGATAATGAGTGGCGCCACAGCAAACACATTTGCTGCCATAATAAGTGGCCACTGACTCGCAAAGGTTCCTTGTGCCGTAAAGAATTGTCTCAGTCCAACTGTAATTAAATACTTTTCCTGACTTGAAACAATTAATGATGGCCATAGATAATTGTTATACATCTGAACGAAGCTAATTAGCGCAACAGTAAAAATCGAGGATTTGGCCATCGGGAACATGATTTTCCACAGAATTTGCCAATCTCCAGCACCATCTGCTCGCGCCGCTTCAATCATCTCCCTTGGCACCTGTAAAAAGGCCTGACGAATCATAAAAATACAGAATACACTGGCAATATTAGAAACGATGATGCCTGACAATGTATCCAATAGACCTAATCGAGCTAAGATCACATAACTAGGTACATATGTAGCTGCTGCCGGGAGCATATAAGAGGCCAGAATTGCCATAAACAATAAATGCTGACCCCAGAATTTCAGCTGTGTAAGTGCATAAGCCAACATGCATGATAAAACTACTTGAAACAACACGATTACAACCGCAGTAAAAATACTGTTCCAGATATATAGGCCAAATGGCGCCATCTCTAAGGCTTCAACAAAATTCTGCCATTGTGGACTTTCCGGAAACCACGTAAGAGGTACAGCAAAGATTTCATCACCGGTTTTTAATGCGCTTAATATCATCCAAATAAATGGAAAAATCATAATTAAACTAATAATGCTAAGCGTCCCGTACAATAAGGCCCGCTTTGGCAGACGCGACCAAGTTGTTCCCTCCATTTTCGGGACCTCCTTAATAGTGAACGTACTTTTTTGTTAATCTAAATTGTAAAGCTGATATGATACCTGTAATTGCAACAAGTAATGTGGCGACCGCTGTTGCTTGTCCCATATTAAATTGTTCAAAAGCAAGCTGATAATAGTAATACAATAATGTACGAGTACTACCTGATGGTCCCCCCTGCGTCATAACTTGGATCTGGTCATAGGCCTGGAGTGCATCAACCGTTGTAATGATGCTAAGAAACAAGGTTGTTGGCGAAACCATTGGCAGGGTGATCGTAACGAATCGTTGCCATGCTGATGTATCTTCTAATTGACTTACTTCATATAGATCTCTTGGAATACGTTGAAGTGCTTCACTATAAAAAATCATCGCCCAAGCCCGCATTTTTCCAAACCGTAACAATAATAATTGCCCAGATCGCAAAAGTTGAGCTTTGCAGCCATGCTGGTTGCGGCAGATTTAACAAGCCAAGTATTTCATTTAATAAGCCTAAATCAGGTTCAAAAATCCACGTCCATACAATAGACATCGCGACCATCGGTGTAATCCAAGGCGAAAACAAAAATGCGCGAAATAACGTGCTTCCTTTCAGCTTACGATGAAGCAAAAGTGCCATTAACAGACCCAAAATTAACGTTGGAATGATCGTCATCACCGTGAAAAGAAAGGTATTATTAAGAGCCTGATAAAAATCGGAACTAGTTAATAGAGACGTATAATTATCCAAGCCTACTACACTGTAACTTGGACTGATATAATCCCAATCTGTAAAACTCAGCCATAGTGACACAGCCATGGGCACAAACCAAAACACAACCAAGGGCAGCATCGGGATTCCAACAAATATTAATAATTTTGTAAAATTAATAGATTGTTTCAATTCAGAATCGCCTCCTCTGTAACAGGATCAAAATAGTGACACTGCTCCTGCTGAAAGGAAATGCGTATCTGGTCCCCGACCTTCAAATGCGCATCACCTGAAACTCTAACGATGATTTTGTCTTCGCCTATACTCACAGTGGCAAACAAATGGATACCGGTTTGCTCCGTGTGTTCTACTGCGGTCTCTATTCCTCCCGTTTTTACAATCTTTATATGCTCCGCCCGTATTCCAATAATGATGTCTTTGTGCTTCTTTTCAGGCATACTCACTTCTAACAAATGTGAGTCATTCACTAACACTCCATTTTCTACAACCTTCCCATACATCACATTCATAGATGGAGCCCCAAGAAAACGAGCCACAAATAAATTAGCTGGCTGATTGTACACATCCATTGGCTTCCCAATTTGTTGAATCAGTCCATCCTTCAACACAACAATTCGATTTGCCATAGTCATGGCTTCTGTCTGATCATGAGTAACATAAATGGTTGTTGTTTTAAGTTGCTTATGTAATCTAATAATCTCAGCCCTCATTTGCACTCGAAGTTTTGCATCTAAGTTTGATAAGGGTTCATCCATTAATAAAATATCCGACTTTCTCAAAACAGCTCGACCAAGTGCTACTCGTTGTCGCTGCCCGCCTGATAGCGCTTTAGGTTTACGCTCCAGCAAATCGGATAAACCAAGCAGGTCCGCAACTGTTTCGACATCTTCTGTTCTTTTTTCTTAGGAACCTTACGCATCTTTAACCCATACGCCAAATTATCAAAAACCGTCATATAAGGAAACAGCGCATAATTCTGAAAAACCATTGCTACCCCACGATCACTTGGTTTAGATTGATTCATGTTGGTACCATTGATTTCAAGGACTCCATCTGTTATGTCCTCAAGCCCTGCAATCATGCGTAATGTAGTTGATTTCCCGCAGCCTGAAGGACCAACAAACACAACAAATTCATGCTCATGAATATCCATTGAAAATTGTTGAACCACGACTTTTTTGTCGTCATATGATTTCTTTAGATTTCTAATCGCAATTTTCCCCACATAATACCTCCTGTTTCATGTGTTTTTATTTGTTTTGTTGTGTGAATATAATTTACCTTAACATATATTTGTGTATTTTTGTTGTATATTGTGTTTAATTTGAGTAAATAACGTAAATACCTGTCCAATAATTTGGATTTTTGTGGACATATGTAACTTTTCCGTTATAAACTAAACAAGAGCCGATTACCCTTGTGGCTTCCGAGGATACTTTTAAGGAATATGGTGATACATACATGCTTGCCCATGAAAGATACCAATTAATATTGGATGAACTAGAACAGCATGACATTGTAAAGGTTGCGGGTTTAACTAAGACGTTTAACGTCTCCACAGAAACCATCAGAAGAGATTTAGAGCATCTAGAAAAAGAAGGAACACTAAAAAGAGTACGCGGGGGTGCAATTCCACTCCCTACAAATATTAAACAAACAAACTTTGTTCTAAGAGAAGAACAATATCAAGAAGAAAAACAATCTATTGCGCAACACGTTTTACAATTTGTTACAGAGGGTCAATGTATTGCACTTGATGTCAGTACCACCAACACCGAAATCGCTCGTATGCTCGCTACACAATTTAAACACCTGACGATTATTACAAATTCCCTGACAATCGCTGAGGAATTAAAAAGCACAAATTTCACCGTCATCCTTCCAGGGGGTGTGCTTCGCAACTCTGAATTGTGTATCGTTGGCGATTCAGCCATTCAATTTATTAACGGATTCCATATCGATTTGTTCTTCATGAGCATCAGTGGCATCTCCCTCACCGAAGGATTAATGGATTATGGCGTAGGAGAATGTGAAATCAAACGAGCAATGTACAAAAACGCAAGACAAGTCTACGCCGTGGCCGATCATAGTAAATTTAACGTCACCGCCATGCTGCGCATCTGTCCTGTTGACGCCATTAATGGCATCATAACGGATGCCCACGTTCAAGCCGAAACACTAAAAGAATTTGAAGAAGCAGGGGTCTTGGTATTTTCAGCTGAAAAGCAATCGGAGAAATAACCATACGAAATCATGCGTCTACGCTATTTTTATAGAAATCTCGACTTTCTGAAGTGAACCGCCTTGCTAAATAAGGCGGGTTCTTGGAGGAGGGAGGGGCTCTCTTGCTATTTAGGCGGGCTTCTTGGTTCTTCTCGCTTTCCTCTTGCTATCACCCCGCTCTTCTTGGCTCTTCCTGCTTTCCTCTTGCTATCACGCCGTGCTTCAGTAGAGTCCATATAATTGTGTAAAAGTAAAAATAAAAAAAAGGCCAATGGCCCATCCTCGTGATACACTATTTTCGCCAAGAAAATCATCAACAGGAGGAATGGGACATGACCCAATTTAATTTTAACGTAGATATGGATGTAATTAAAGAGGAATTAATAGGCTCAAATTTAAATGCGACGATTAAATCTTCGATTATTCTGATTCTCAATCAAATGATGGAACAGGAGCGCGATGAGTATCTGAAATCCAGCTCTTATGAACGCACTGGAGATCGGGTTGATTATCGTAATGGGTACTATGAGAGAGATTATATGCTTTCAATTGGGAAGATCACTCTTAAGGTGCCTCGTTCGCGTAATGGAAAGTTCTCTCCGTCTCTTTTTGAGCGCTATCAACGAACAGATCAAGCACTGATAGCAACGATGGTTGAAATGGTTGTCCAAGGGGTTTCAACACGCAAAGTGACTCAAGCGGTCGTGAAACTGTGCGGAGAAAATGTGTCTAAATCCTTTGTATCAAGTCTAACAGAAAGGTTAGATCCTTTCGTCAAAGAGTGGTCGAGTCGATCTTTAGTTGGAAAAGAATATCCTTATATCTATACTGATGCGCTTTATATTAAGGTACGCGAGTACCAAAAAGTCGTGTCCAAAGCAGTCTACATCGCTGTGGGCGTGAATGAAGATCACAAAAGAGAAATCATTGGTTTTCATATTACACATGATGAAACGAAAGTTGGATGGGAATCTTTCTTCGAAAGTCTTCAATCGCGTGGGCTTTTATCTCCAAAACTCGTGATATCAGATGCCCACAAAGGCTTAAAAGCAGCGATCCACGAAGCATTTACAGGCTCAAGTTGGCAGCGGTGCACCGTTCATTTTAAACGAAATATCTTTAGCGCCCTTCCAAAAAAAGAAACAGAAACGTTTCGCTCATTGATTAAAGATATCTTTACTCGCCAAACTCAAAAAGAAGCACGAGCCCTTTATCAAGAGATCGCATCCAATTACGAAGGACAGAAGAAGTATGAGAACGCGTTAAATAAACTTGAAGAAGGACTTGAAGATGCCATTCAATATATGAGCGAGCAGAAATCGTATCATCCGTTATTGCGAAGCACAAACAACCTAGAGCGGTTGAATTCAGAAGTCCGCCGTCGAGAAGGGGTCATACGTATTTTCCCTAATCAACAATCCGCGTTCCGTTTGATTGGAGCGGTTCTGAAGGATTACGACGAAATGAAGTTGTGTAAGAGAAAGTATTTGCCTGAAACGTAATATGAAATAGAGGAGCCGACGGCTCCTCTATCCTAAACCGATAATGAAAACAAATTATTCATTAAGATCAAGACTTGAAAATAGTGACGAGGTATTTTACACATAAATTAGGACTTGACCCGTGCTTCTTGGCTTTTCCTGCTTTTCTCTTGCTATCATCCCGCTCTTCTTGGTTCTCCCTACTTTCCCCTTGCTATCACGCCACTCTTCTTGGCTCTCCCTGCTTTCCTCTTGCTATCACGCTGGGCTTCTTGGTTCTCCCTACTTTCCTCTTGCTATCACGCCGCTCTTCTTGGCTCTCCCTACGTTCCTCTTGGTGTATACAGTGTCCTTCTTGATAAGCGATGCCTCTCTCTTGTTAACATGCCGCTCTTCTTGGTGTTTGCTGTTTTGTTCCAATTAACAATTGCTGCACACAAAAAAACTTCAAACCCGCCATACATCCAACGGTCTGAAGTCTTTTATGCTTTATTTAATGCCTCAACCCCTCAGCCAACCCCAGCAAAGCCTGCTCATCCTTAATTAAAAAGGACCTTCCCTCCTTCTCTAAAAAACCTTTCTCACAAAACTGATGGATTACATGCAAAAGGTGCCGATACGAAACGCCTAAATAATCGCATACTGTCACATGTTTTTCCTGATATATACCTTGATCGGAAAGTTCGAGAATAAAATGCGCCAATCGATTTTCGAGTGGGAATGCCTGACTCTGCGATGATTTTGTCGCCATAAATGTCGCCTTTTTACTTAAAAAGGTTGTGAGCTCACGGAGAAAGGTAACATCCTCGAGTAATTTGGTGCGGCATTCTTGAAATGGGATAGCAAAGCAAATGGATCTGGCAGCTACTTGAATGCCTTTTGAGTAATAGCTCTCGTGGATCAGCTCCATTTCGCCGATATAATCATGTGGTTTGATAAAATTGATTAATGACACTTTGCCGTTTTGGTGCGTGGTATAGATCTTGGCCTTCCCCTCTACCATATAAAAGAGATAGTCTGGCTTCTTGCCTTCTCGAATAATCCATTCATTTCGCTGATAGTCGTGCACTTCGATATATGTATCGATTGGAAATGAAAAGTGATTTGAAATCGAATGCTCCTTCAAATACTGCTGCTTTTTTTCACCTGAATAAACGTCCATTCGCCACCTCTAAAATGTGAGATATCTCCTATTATTCTTTCTTGTTCCCATGATATCATGCTTATGATATGGATGGAGGAAACAACATGAACACACATCAGTGGATGAGCACGAGGTTTTTTAGCTTCTTTTTGACTTGGGGAATTTTTCTTCCTTATTGGACAGGCTGGTTAGTTCATACAAAGGAATTGTCAGTGACAGATGCTAGTTTCATCATGAGCATGGGCTTGGTTGCTAGAGGTCTTTCAACACTTTTTGCGTTTCCTTATTTATCAGGGAAGTTCAGTAATAAAATCATTTTACAAGGAGCTGGCATTGGTACACTAGTTGCTGTGCTCTGCTATATTCCTGCGCAATCATTTAGTAGTTTATTACTTGTTACCATCTTCTTTCACTTTTTCTATCCACCATTAATGCCTATACTCGACACAGCTGCGGGCACCTTGGTTCAGAACAATCAGTTAAAACATTACGGAAAAAGCAGACAGTGGGGTTCAATTGGATTTGTGTCTGTGGGCATCATCTTGTCTCTCTTCATTGCACTATTGGGAGATGACGTGATTTATTATGCGTTATTACTTGGCGTGGCTGTTTTGGTGTACCTTGGCTTTCGTGAAGCTCCTGCAGTTTTATCACAAAAACCGGCCGCAAATCCAGTGGAGACAAGCGGTTGGCTGAAAATGTTCCATATGAAACATTTTTGGTTGGTACTTCTGATTGTCATTCTGCTACAAGCAGCTCATGCTTCCTATTACAATTACGGCTACTTGTACCTTCAGGAAATCAACGCTCCGGGCTATTTAATTGGTGTAATTATTAACATAGCGGTTCTTGCTGAGATCGTTTTCTTCTCAAACGCTGACCGCTCATTTAAACGGTTTTCGATTGGCTCACTCCTTACCATTGCAGCTTTCGGATCAACGCTACGCTGGATTCTGGTCTTTGCCTTTCCAAACGTTATTATGTTCTCCATTGCACAGGTTCTGCACGCCTGCTCGTTTGCAATGGCGCATTATGCTTTTATGAAATACTTGATTCGAAACGTTCCACCAGCACAAGTTCCCAAAGTACAAGGCCTATACTCCGCGCTTGCACTCAGTTGGAGCACAGCTGTATTCACTTTATTTGGTGGATTTTTATATGAGATTAAACCGGGCTATGCGTTTCTTGGCATGATAGTATGTACGTTGCCAGCTGTGGTGTTGGCGCTTAGGTATCGGAGCATTGAGGTAAAATAAAAAAAGACCCCAAAAACTAGATTCTCACTCTAGCTTTTGGGGTGATTTTTATGCGCTCTCCCCGTAACGTTCTTCTTGTATAGTTTCAAGAGATCTTCCCCTAGTCTCAGGTGCCATTATTACACCAATAATCAGACTAATAACTAGAAAAGCAATCATGATGAACCCTGATGCTTGAAAACCTATGCCCGTAATCATCGCTGGCACAACTAAAGATATCAAACCAACGCCAACTCGAACTAAACAAAACATAAACCCTTGAGCCTGCGCTCTATATTTTGTATGGAATAACTCACTGGCAAACAGGGCGTAAAAGGCCTGGGCACCAAATCCGGCTGCTATACCCCATAATGTTACGAATATCCATAGTTCAACGACACCCATTCCTCCAAGTGTGAGAACAAGCCACGCAACAATACCCATTACGGCACCAATACTAAACAACAGTTTGCGATTCACTTTATCACCAAGCTTTATAAAAACAAGGTACGTTGAGATCACTGTAAAGGTCCAGAGAACACCTTGTAGTAGATTAGCTTGGCTAGCTGTTATTCCGCCTACTGTTTCATAGATATACGGCATAAAATAACCCATTGTGCCAGCTACAAGATTCCAGAAAAAGTAGATTCCAACTAAAAAGATAAGCGCTTTTATATTTGCCTTAACTGTAAACAGATCCTTCATCGAACCTTTTTTAATCAGTTTACCTTCCGCAAGACCCGCCTTCTCTTTTTTCTGTTCTTTCTCCCAGATCGATGACTCATTAATTTGTTGTTGTAGAATCCACGTAATAATGGCTACAACAAATAATTGTGCAAAAATCAACCGGCTTCCTAGCAATCCGAGTGGTGCAAGGGCAACAGATAGAAATAGAGTTATTGCCGGACCAATTGACCAAGCCAACTGACTCCAACCTACCCGTGCTGCTCGTTCCTTAGGTGGTGCTTCTTCTGCGATATAGGTCCAAGCTGCCGGTATTAACGCACCCACTGCAATTCCGACGATAATATAACCAGCTAGTAGCACTGGAAACGAAAAGGAAAAGATGATAAGAAGCATACCTGCCATGTAGATCAGTAAGTCATACTTATAGATGAACTTTCTCCCATAACGGTCTACAAAATAGCCTCCAAGCAAGGCACCAATTGCAGCACCGAAACCGTTTGCACTTAAAGCCCCAAGCAAACCAACCCAAAGATCTGTCAGGTTTAAGTACTCCACCCATAAAGATAATCCTCCAGCTCCTGCTACAATGGCGCCAAGCTTCCAAATAATTAGACATCGCAACCGTAATTGTTGCTTTCATGCTGCTATTTTTTGTCGCCATCCAACCTCTCCTAACTTATGCTAGATAAAAGACTTCCTTAAGTTCTTTTGAAATTGGACTATTGTCTACATTTGTCTCCATAAGTGGTTCCATGTACACCCACCACTTCTGGCAGATCTCTGTTTGTGAAACTTTTTGATAAAGCGCTTCATCAGCTACATGCATGTAGGCAAACAGTTGACCTGTTTCTTCTAATAGAAAAATAGAATATTCACTCACTCCATGAGCTTTTAGCATGTCTTCCATCTCTGGCCACAATTCATCGTGTCTCTTTTTGTACTCTGCATATTGATCTTTATATACCTTCATCACACTTGCCTTACGTATCATGTAAAACCCTCCCTTTTAGATAAGCACTTTATTCCTTGTAAATATAACTATCATTTATAGTAAACGCTTTCAAATTTAATTACTATGACTGCATTAGGGGAATAGATTGTCCTTATTTGTACAAAAAAGATGACCTTCAACTAACGAGGTCATCTTCATTACACCACTAAATGGTCGGCACTTGGCTTGATTACAACAGTCTCGCTTACTTAAAGAAATAATAATGGAAGTAGAAGATGCTCAACAAAAATTAGAAGAATCGAAACAATATCTTCAAGATATTCTTGATTCAGATATTTCATGCGATCATGGTTTTGGTAAAACCAATCAACATTAATCGAAAAAGAGGACCCCGGAAATCCGAGGTCCTCTTTCATCTTTATTTCGTTACTTTTTACGCGTTATCTCCACTTGTCTTACGACGGAATACATACAGTCCACCAAGTGCTGCTGCTGCAAGTCCGCTTAACCAAACCATCATGGATGAATCATTACTTGCGCCACCAAATCCAGTTTGAGGCATTTCTTCAGGCATTGCCTCGCTACCAAATTGGTCAGGCATTTGTGTCTTGATTGCTCCACCTAGTGTTTCACCAATACCAAACATGAATGCATACCCTTCACGGTACGTTTTCACACTTGCTTCATAGTCTTCTTCTACAAACTGGTCAAACGTTTTGATCACTTGTTCTTCATGTGCCCAAACAGCTTCTTGTGCTGCTTCTTCAGGCAGGTTACCTTCTGTTGCTGTAGCTAGGAATGCACCAAAGTCTTGAGAGAACGTTTTAAGATGCTCAATCGCTGCATCACGTGCTTCTTGGTCACCTTCAAGCGTTGCAATAGCTAGATCACTTTGTGCGTTAATGTGGTCTTGCTGCCAAACCGTTTCAAACTGGTCGGCTCCTTCTGCTCCATAAATGCTTTCAATGGCTGCTTTAAAATCAGCTGTGTGCTCATCTTCAGCCCATGTTACAAAGTCAAAGTCATCGGCTTGTGTGTAGCCTTTTTCAAGCTCTAATGATGCAAGTGCAAAGTGCTCACCAGCTAGTTTGTTTAATGTAGCTCTTAGCTCAGCATCTGCTGAATCTACAGAACCTGAGAACATATCAGGGAATTGAGCCACAATCGCTCCAGATAATACTTTACTAATATCAAACATTCTATCGAAACCTTCACGGTAGCTAGTGTACGCTTCCATGTAGTCTCCTGCTGCGTAATGATCAAACGTTGCCTGCACGTCATCTTCATGGGCTACTAGTGCTTCCTCTGCGGCTTCTTTTGGAAGATTCCCTTCTGTTGCCCCATCAAGGAATGTTGAAAATTCATCAGCAAAACCTGCGATGTTATCTTCTGCTTCTTGTTTAGCTGTATCATCACCGTCTTTGACAGCTTTTACGTAATCATCGGTGTATCCATTATGTGATTCAAAGATTCGAACGAATTCGTCTGCACCTTCTTCACCATATAACGGCTCAAGGGCTGTTCCCATATCCTGTACGTTTTCATCTAACGCCCATTCGACTTCTTCCCAATCTGGTGATTCATCATATGCTTTTTGCATGGATGAAACGGCTAGAACAAAGTGCTCCGAAAGTAGATGGTCGAGATCAGCACGAAGATCTGATGCTCCTGAGAATTGGCTTTCTCCTCCGTCTGCGGCTTGTGCGAAAGATGGTATGACTAGTGCTGCGCCAAGTGCAACAGCTGTAAATTTTTTATACATGTGTGTTCTCCCCTTTTCAATGTGGTTAAGATACTAGGGTAACGAGAACTAGGCGAAAGTGGATCACTATTTTTGAAAAAAAAAAGAAAAAAGTTTTAATCTACTTTGGCAACGAAAAATTACTTCATTAATAAATTTTAGCTTCATCATAATTGTCTACATTATCTCTCTCCCCAAAAAAGGACCAGCGTCGTACGCATAGTACGTAGACACTGGTCCTTTTTTCTAATTGCTCAAAGTCTATTCTTCTTTTCTAGATTGTTCAAAGTGATAAAGCGCGCCATACAAGTTAGCATCATTCAAAAAATGGCACGCAACAATATGTGGCGTTGCGACATGAAAGTCATTCACTTTCTTGATCTCGTCGATTGCCTGGTTAATGCGCTCAATTAAAATGGGTTGCGCACTAATCCCACCACCGATGGCGATCAGCTCTGGATCAATGACGTAGTGAAGATTAAGGATTTGAATGGCAATCAAGTTACAATAGGTATCAAATACCTCCATTGCCTGCTCATCGCCGCTGTTAATATACTCAAAAACAGCTTCTCCATCCGTTTCATCCTTTAGGTTCTTGAGCTTGGAGATTTTTTTAACCATCTCAACAGCCGAGCAATCGAGTCCAAAATAACCAACTTCCTTTGTTTCAGGATTAAAACGATGGTTGATATAGCTAACTTCTCCTGCCGATAAGTTCGCCCCTCGATGAAGCTTTCCATCAATAATTATGCCCCCACCGATGGCACTGCCTAATATTAATACAATAGCGTCCTTCTTATCTTTAATACTGCCTAACCAAAGCTCTGCAAGTGCAGCGCACTTTGCATCATTTTCAATCGTGACAGAAAGCTGATATTTATTTTGGATAATCTCTACTAAATTGACTTAATGGAGAAACGGAAAAGATCCTCCATGATAAATAATGCCTGTCTTTGGATCAACCGTGCCCGGACAACTCATTGCAATGCCTTCCAAGCTGATTCAGATCATGTTCTTCGATTACAGAAAAGAGCATTTCGCAAAAGCTATTTAAGTCCTCTTTAGCAATTGGCTTTCTGCCTTTAGACAGGAATTCGCCCTCCAAATTCATTGTTACGTACTTAACAAATGTTCCTCCGATATCAAGGACTAAATACATCTCTCCACAACCCATCTTTCATCCTTATTCTAGTTAAAATCTGGTATTTATTATATTTTTCAAGTGTATATTTCTCATTGTAAGGGAAAAGAAAAGGGAACGACTAATATTTTCGACTAATTTCTACAACTTTCCACTATTTTTAATAGGTTTACGGTAATATGAAATAAGAACTATATTTATCATTATTAGAACCTGCGAAGAATGGAGGCTTTTAGATGCCCGAAGAACAAACAAGGTATTCAAGACTTGCGAATATCACAAAAATGATCAATATGAAGCAGGAGTTACGTGAAGTGTTGGAGCAGGTTACACAGGCAATATCAGAAGAAATTGTCCGCTGTGATTCTGTGGGCATTTATTTGCCACAAAAAGACGGAACCTTCAGAGGATATGTTGGAAAACCCGAGGTCCTTAATGGTTGGACTTTAGATATGCATGTTGTTGATACCGAGTTTGATTTACTGGCTAAAGAAGTGATTGAAACAAAAAAGACTATATATATTCCCGACACTTCAAACGATAATCGACCTGACCCGAGGGCAGTTAAGGGGTTCCAAATTAAATCATTATTAGCCCTTCCAATCTCTTTTGAAGAAGAGTTATTTGGTCTTGTATTTCTATTTGACTACGGCATTCCAATGAACCTTACAGCGAATGAAATACAAACGGTTGAAGCGTATGTAAGTATGGCTGCTGTTGCAATCCAAAATGCAAACAACCTAGCTCATAAAGAACATCTCATTAAAGATAAACAACTGTTGCTTGATGTGACGCGTGAGTTATCCATGTGCTCTTCTTTACAAGAGAGCTTAGATATCTGTTTTTTTCACGTCGCAAAGGTTTTAGATAACTCGAATATTGGCGTTCATTTATTGGATCCGATAGCAGAAAAGAGTGTGAAACCAGCCAAGTTAAGTAAGGATAGTGATTGGACAGAAGAGAACTGGATTAAAACTCACGACAAAATCAAAATTGACCAAAGTAACGACGCAGTGATGCAAGAGGTTTTTGAAACAAAAAAAGCCATTCTTATTCCGGATGTATTTAAGGACACCCGACCTAATCATGATGTCTGTCGCAACTTTGGAATTAAGGGTCTCGCAATGTTCCCCTTGATTTCAATGGGTGAAATTTTGGGTCAAATATCGATCGTGAATCTTGATGATAAGACTTTTTATTACTCAGAATCCGAAACCCAGTTAACACAGTCCATTGTAGACGCTACAGCCTCTACCTTATCTAACCTTATTTATATGGAAAAGCAAGAAATCATTATTGAGAATCGGACTTCGGAAGTTATTGAAAAGAACAAGGAGCTTGAAAGTGTTGTTAGAGAACTTTCTCAGCTTAGTCGTGAAATAGAACTTATTCTTAACTCTGCAGGTGAGGGAATTTTCGGGTTGGATCTGGATCGGAACATTACCTTTTGTAATCCAAGCTTGGCGCGCATATGCTCGGGTACAAAACAGAAGCAGAGCTCATTGGAAAATCAGCAGAGCCCATCATAAGCGGCAAGGAACAACCACTGCAAACATCTGATACAGAATATGATAGCTACTATAAAGATAAGGTCTTTTTTCGAAAGGATCACACAAGCTTCCCAGTTGAATACGTCATTTCCTTTATAAAAGAAGGAAATGAGGTTGTTGGAGAAGTCGTCACATTTAAAGATATAACACAAAGAAAACAGCTGGAAGATAAAATTAAGTACCATGCTTACTTTGACAGCTTAACAGACCTTCCCAATCGCAACCTATTATTAGACAGACTTACTCAAGGGTTAAAGTATGCCAAAGAAAACGGTGAAAAACTGGCCATTCTTTATTTGGACTTAGACCGCTTTAAGCTTGTGAATGATTCACTTGGGCATAGTTATGGGGATCTTATACTAAAGGAAGTTGCCGCCCGTTTAGTCGACTGCGTGCCAAAAGGGGCCACGGTATCACGTCAAGGTGGCGACGAATTTACGATCTTTTTGCCTTCAATTAAAAGTGAAAAAGAAATTGTGAAGGAAATTCAATGTATACATGATGCTTTCTCGCTCCCATTCAAATTATCAAACCAAGAGATGTATGTAAAAACAAGCATAGGCATCAGTCTATATCCTGATAATGGCGAGACAACCGAGCTATTAATTAAAAATGCCGATACAGCCATGTACAAGTCGAAGGATACACCAGGTAACAGCTATCATTTCTTTAGTGAAGGCATGGATACAAGAACTTTTGAAAGCATCCAGCTTGAAAATGAGTTGTACAGAGCGTTAGAAAAAGAAGAATTGGTTCTGTTCTATCAGCCTCAAATCAACTATCAAACAAATAGCATGACAGGTGTTGAAGCATTAATTAGATGGAATCATCCAACAAAGGGACTAATTGCACCAGATTTGTTTATTCCGATTGCTGAAGAGACTGGCTTAATCGTACCGATTGGTGAGTGGGTGCTTCGTGAAGCCTGCAAGCAGCTAAAGGAATGGCATCAAGTGGGCAACCCTTCACTTAAGATGTCCGTTAATTTATCTGTTCAGCAGTTTGAACAAAGTCACTTATTTTCAATTGTACAACAGATACTTGAGGAAACAGATATTTCTCCAGAGTATCTAGTTCTTGAGATTACAGAGAATCTGATTGTAAAAAATACCGAGCTCACCTTAAAAACGATGAAGCAACTAAATGGCTTAGGAATCGATTTAGCCATTGATGACTTTGGCACTGGCTATTCATCTCTAGGCTATTTAAAAAACCTACCAATCTCCACCCTAAAAATCGACAAATCCTTTGTTCAGGACATGTTACGAGATAATGCTGCCATTACAAAAACCATCATTACACTTGCTCACAACCTAAACCTTGAGGTCATTGCCGAAGGGGTAGAGACAAAGGACCAGGCAGATTTTTTAACCTCTATAGATTGCCAGTTGATGCAGGGATATTTTTTCAGTAAACCAGTACAATCGACCGACATTATGATAAAATATTTCCAGTAGTGTTTGAAATTATAACCTAAAGGAGATTGTTATCATGAAAGCAGCTCGCATGGTCTTAGAGTATTTAAAAGGGAATGGCGTTCAACATATTTTTGGTATTCCAGCAGGATCAGTTAATGCATTCTTTGATGAACTTTATGAAATGAGTGAAATAACACCCATCGTAACAAAACACGAAGGAGCCGCATCCTACATGGCTGCAGCGTATGCCAAATATACCGATCACCTAAGTGTTGCGATTGGCTGCAGCGGACCTGGAGGCACAAACCTCGTAACAGGTGCAGCCAATGCCATGCGAGAGCACCTACCAGTCTTATTCATTACTGGCGCTGTTCCTGTGAATACCGTTGGATACAATGCCTCACAGGAATTAGACGCTGAACCTATCTTCCGCCCTGTGACTAAGTATAGTGTCACAGTAAACGAGGCAAAAGATGTGCTGCCAGAACTAGCAAAGGCTTACGAAATGGCAATTTCCGGCGTACCTGGCCCCGTACATATTGCCATCCCAATCGATGTGCAACACGGAGAAGTTGAAACAACACAACTACCTGCTTCACCCGCTCGAGACCAAATCGTTCCTGACTTAAACACAATCAAACAAGTAGCAGACGAGCTTGTTTCACGTGAAAATGGATACATCTTAGTTGGACAAGGTGTACGAAACTCTGTAGAGCAACTAATCGAGCTTGGCAGAACTTTTAAACTGGCCAATCGTTACCACTCCACAAGCAAAAGGCTACATTCCAGATAACCACCCCCTTCTAGTTGGCGTATATGGCTTTGCCGGTCACGAATCTGCCTCACAATTGATAGCAGAAGGCAATGGAAACGTATTGCTAATCGTTGGTTCCAAGCCTAGGAGAAACCGCAACAAATAACTACAACGTCAAACTCACAGAAAATCGCTTCACTGTGCAGTTAGACTTTGATCAAACCGTATTTAACCGCAAATATAAAACAGACCTACCTGTACTAGGAGATATTAATCTCAGCCTATTATTTTTAAATGAAGAACTACGCACAAGAGGACTCACTAAGTCAGAACTTGCGCCTAAAGCTACTGAAACAGTGCAGGACCTTGAAGAGTATAACACCAAAAATGTGCTCTTATCTCTACAAAACTATCTACCAGCCTCAACTAGATATACCATTGATATCGGCGAATTTATGTCCTATGTCATTAATCATATGAAAGTACTAGACTCCGACACCTATGGCATTAACGTTCACTTTGGCGCTATGGGAACTGGAATCGGGTCTGCCATCGGATCAAAACTAGCCGAACCAGAACGCCCCGTTGTCTGTATCACTGGCGATGGCTGCTTTTTCATGCATGGCATGGAGATCCTAACAGCTAAAGAGCATAATCTGCCGATCCTATTTGTCATCATGAATAACGCCCGCTTAGGCATGGTTTATCACGGACATAACTTACAATTTAAACGTACACACCCAACATTCGAACAACAACAAATTAACATTAGTGCAATGGCAGCTGCTATGGATATCCCAAGCTTCCAAGTAAACGATATCGCAGACCTAAATCAAGCCACAATCGACAGCCTAATGAACCTAAACGGACAAGCCGTACTAGAAGTTTCACTCATCGATCAAAACACACCACCAATGGGAGACCGCGTAAAATTCCTCTCTTCTTTTGGAAAGTAAAAATAAGGGAGACGGCATTGATTATGCCTGTCTCCCTGTTTTTATATGGTCTGGAGCTTGGTAAGTCGGTGCAGGACTTGGTGTTGAGCTCCGGTTCTTGCTTAGGCGGACAGGGCTCTTGGTGTTCAGCTCCGTCTCTTGCTTAGGCGGACAGGGCTCTTGGTGTTCAGCTCCGTCTCTTGCTTAGGCGGACAGGGCTCTTGGTGTTCAGCTCCGTCTCTTGCTTAGGCGGACAGGGCTCTTGGTGTTCAGCTCCGTCTCTTGCTTAGGCGGACAGGGCTCTTGGTGTTCAGCTCCGTCTCTTGCTTAGGCGGACAGGGCTCTTGGTGTTCAGCTCCGTCTCTTGCTTAGGCGGACAGGGCTCTTGGTGTTCAGCTCCGGTTCTTGGTAAGCTGGACGGGTCCCGTGGTATCTGGCTTCGGTTCTTGCTAAACTACTTTTCCCTCTGGCTAACCGACTCCTCTTCTTGGACTTCTCTTCCCTCTAGCTATCAGGCTCCTCTTCTTGCTTTTCTACTCTAATTTACTTTTTGTGATCATAAATAGTTTACATTTGTGAATAAGATTCTTTGATAACCTGCAAGATTGCACCCATCGTCCTACCTTTAAATTCATCAGGAACCGCATCTCCGCTTGGATTTTCGTAATAGCAGCCACCCGTGGACTCATCGTACAAATACCCAATGGCGGTTAGAGAGTCTTTAAGTTCTTTAGGTAACGCAGACGCACCCGACTGTTCCGCAAAATAGGATGTCGGATACACCTTAACATCTATGTCCCCCTCACCCGTCCAAACAACAAAAAGATCCGTCTCTTGTTGCACAACCCACTGACCTTTAGAAAATAATGATATTCTCGCCCCATCGAGTGCAGAGATTGCATCTAGATTAACCCCAAAGATGTTGTTGATGATTTGGCGAATTTGCACGCCACCTAGCTCTCCACTGTGCTGTGCCAGATGAGTTGCAATCGCCTCTTCGGATGTGGTTCCAGGAGAGAAAACAGTCCCTCTCGCCTCAGTTGGAAGGATTGGCAGCTTATCCAAGTTGATTTGATAAACCGAAGAGACGATTGACTGGATGTCTGCGCTAGTGATGGGATGATCTAAGGTATGTAGTTGGTGATCCATTGCTTCTGCTTTTTTCATTTGTTGACCTCCGGATATATGGAATAGTTGATGATAAATCATTCTTTTCTCTCGATGATCCTCAGTTAGAACCATTTGGTTTATCCAATTAGTTGCCGCTTAGTGTGAGTTTTTTCTATATAATATCTACCCATATTTTACTACAAAAAAACGAAACAGCTAGCTTTTATCACCCTCAAAACGTTTCCTTGTTAATCTCCACTATTCGAATCTGTTATGATGAGTATAAACCAAGATACAGAGAGGATGTTTTCACGGATGGCTCAACAAAAACCCGCTGAAATTAGTAAGGATGGATCGTTTAAACGTCAAGTTAACCAATTCACGACACCGTTTGGAGACAAGCCAGATGAACTGCCAGTTGAGGCAGGTCGCTATCGTTTGCTGTGGTCGGCGGCTTGCCCGTGGGCACATCGTTCGGTGATTGTGCGCAAGATTCTTGGATTAGAGGATGCGATCAGCTTAGGAACGGTAAGTCCAATGCGGCCGAAAATTGGTCGAGTAGATTGGGAATTCTCCTTAGATGCAGATGGAGTTGATCCTGTGCTTGGAGCCCAATATATCAGCGAAGTCTATCAAAACTCGGATCAAGATTATTCTGGTCGACCAACGGTACCTGCGATTGTCGATGTTCAGTCCAAAAAAGTTGTGAATAATGATTACTTTAAACTCACCAACTATCTTGAAGCCGATTGGAAACCACTGCATAAGAAACAAGCTCCGGACTTATATCCCGAGTCTTTACGTGAAGAGATTGATGCTCTAAACGAAATTATTTTTAATGATGTAAACAACGGTGTCTACAAATGTGGGTTCGCGCACTCTCAGGAATCTTATGAGGCTGCCTATGCGACGCTGTTTACACGTTTGGACGAGTTTGAAAAGCGTCTCTCAACCCAAAGATTTTTACACGGAGACTTCATCACTGATTCAGATGTCAGACTCTACACCACTCTTGTGCGTTTTGATGCGGCTTATTTTACAGCCTTTAATACCAATCGAAACCTGATCCGTGAATTTGAAAACCTGTGGGGTTATGTACGTGATCTCTATCAAACAGGTGGATTTGGCGACACAACTGACTTTGATGCGATCAAAAGGCATTACCACTTGTCGATTACCATTTCACCTGACAAAGCCGAACCAACCATTTTGCCAAAGGGACCAGACCTCGCAATTTGGGTTACAGAGCATAGTCGCGAACAACTAAGTGGTCGGGAAGGAAAATTTCTTATTCACTAGTTAGCTAGTTTGTCGCTTTATGAAGTCTTCGTTAATTCTCACCATAAAAACAGGACTTCAAATCATAAAATGGAATAGTACTTTCATAGAACTGAAAGGAGCTGAGCTTTATGAGGACTCCATTGCCAATTAAAACAAGGCTACTATTTTTTATGATTGTTGCAATTCTTACTTCACTCATTGTTGGATGTTCAGTAGGTACAACCGAGAATGAAGAGAATACGCTAGAAGGCATTGTCGCATTAATAAACGATGATCAGATATTATTAGTAGAAGGCTTAACAAGTGAGGAAGTTAAAGGGTTGACAGAGGTAGAGGTTCTCCATGAATCTGATGGCGCTGCAGCTTATCTTGTATTAGCAGAAGGTGTTGAAAATTTGACGATTGGTGATAAGGTCAAGGTTTGGATTGAAGTCTTAGATGAATCTGCACCTGCCTATGGAAATGCTAGTAAAGTAGAAATTTTAGAAAAAGTTCATTAACTTTAAACTGATTGGTAGTTGATCACAATATGGAAAAGCTAGAGATTCATGATGCCAAAAAAGACATGTACTCGGATATCAAGGATCAACGCCTTGAAGCCTATCACATATACAAGGACCGGCTGCCCGCGGACCATTGGAACGCCTTAGCGCAAAATCTTTCATCAGATGCCGATACGCAAGAGGGTGTGGAGCTAATTGTTGCCACACTAAATGAAAAAGTAGTTGGCAGCGTTGTTCTTTTTCCAGCCAAAACGAGTGCCTATGAATTCATCGATGAGCTAGACTATCCGGAAATTCGTATGCTTGCCGTTGCCAAAGAAGCGCAGGGCCAAGGTGTGGCATCTGCCTTAGTGAAGGAATGCGTGAATCGTGTAAAAGCAAAAGGCTTACCTGCGATTGGCTTGCACACCGGAGAGTTTATGACGGATGCGATTCGTTTGTATGAAGGATTGGGATTCAAACGATTGCCCGAGTTCGACTTTGTTCCGGCGGATGATGGCATTGTTGTGAGGGCGTATTATTTGGAATTAGAATAAAGATAACCCTTGTAGAGTCTTTGATTATGATATCAAAGGCTCTTTTCTCAAGGCCAAACTCGGCGTATTTTCTCCGAGGCATTGGAAGTAATCGGCCTGCCATGACCGAATACAATTGCTTCATAATCCATCTTTCCTAGTTTCCTCTGACTCTCTCTCCCTATTTTTTCATTCTCAAAACCTATCGGGTCCCCGATAGACAAAAGATTTGTACCTATATCACCGGCAAACATCACTTTATCCTCTTTCCATAGAAGAACAATATGCCCTGCACTGTGACCAGGTACGTGAACCACTTTAAATCCACCAACCAATTCAAGGACATCGCCATCTTTGAGGGTTTGATCAATGTGAAAGGACTCAAAACGCTTATTGGGATGCCAAAAAATGCGAAATAACACCCTCTGTAAAAGACCAGGAGCAGCCCTCATAGTCCTAAATCCTCCACCTTCTTCAGCAATCTTCGCATCTGCTTCATGCATATACGTTTTAGCTCCTGTCGCCTTTATAATGGCAGCGGCACTTCCTACATGGTCAAAATGACTATGCGTAAATATGATGTGTCTAAGATCCGATAGGGGGCGACCTAGCTTCCTAATCGCATCAAATAAGACTTTTTCTTTCTTTGGAAAACCACGTCAATTAGTATTAGCTCCGGTCCTGTCTCAACAAGATATACGTTGGCAGAACCTAACGAAATCATGTATATACCATCGTGAATTTTTTTCAAGATACTCTCCTTTTTAAAAATGGTTACGTTTATCATGACATTAATTAAGAATTCAGTAAATTAATTCAAGATTTTCACAATGAGCAAAAAAGCATAGACACTCGTCTATGCTTCTTCCACTTATACTTGCTCCTCAAGATCTTCACCCAATACAATCACTTCTGTATCCAACTCAACATGGAAAGTGTCTTTAACGGTTGCTTTCACCAAATCAATTAGATCTAGATAATCCTTAGATGTTGCTTGATCAATATTGACGATAAACCCAGCATGCTTCTTTGAAACCTCTGCTCCACCAATTCGTGTTCCTTGGAGGTTGCTCTCTTGAATTAATTTGCCGGCAAAATGGCCTGGCGGTCGTTTGAAAACACTGCCACAAGAAGGATATTCAAGGGGCTGCTTTGATTCTCGTGCTTCTGTTAGTGCATCCATTTTGGCCTTAATGACAACCGGATCACCTTGGCTAAGGCCAAACTCTGCCTCCAGAATCACATAGTCGCTTTCCATGAAGATGCTTTCCCTGTAACCTAGGGCCAGGTTCTCCGTTTCGATCGTCAGAATTTCACCATCCTGTGTCATAACGGTCGCTCGATCAAGCACCTCAGAAATCTGCCCTCCATAAGCGCCCGCATTCATGTATAATGCGCCACCGACACTACCCGGGATTCCGCAGGCAAATTCAAGACCAGAAAGCCTGTGCTCCAACGCTTTTCTTGAAGCTTCAATAATGGCTGCTCCAGACTGAACAACCAATCTCTCACCCTCGATAAAAAAGTTCGTCATTTTGCTCATGCCAATGGTCAAACCACGAATGCCGCCATCTTTTATAATGACATTGGATCCGCTGCCTAGAATGGTCAAAGGAATATCCGTTTTTTTTCGGATATCTAGAGCCGCTTTTAGTTCATCTATACTTTCCGGTGTCACAAAAAGATCCGCGTTCCCGCCAAGCTTTGTGTAGACATGATTTCGTAGTGGTTCTGAAAGACATACATTTTCTTGTTTTATATGATTAAGTAGTTCATTATAAATAGATTCATAATTCATTATACTCGCACCCCGTAGTTTAAAATAACTTGATACCTAGTATACAATATGGAAAATGATTTGCTAACGTTCTTTTGAATGATTTTTTTCCTGTATTTTGGCTTATATTTAGTTTAACAGGTTTTTTGGTTTCATACCGTCTTCTACACATCAAAAAAGCTCATCGACGATTCATCGATAAGACATTGATTCAGCTTTCCTTACTAAGGAAGATCATTGCAAACAAAAAATGCGGTCAGAAAGCACCGCATTTTTTATATGAATTGAAATTTTAAATAAACAACCCAACCATTGTACCTGACATCAAGCTAACCAATGTCGCAGCAGCCAAAAGCTTTAGACCAAAGGATGCTACTTGCTTTCCGGTTTTTTCATTGATAGCCTGTGCCGTTCCTGCAACAATCCCCACAGAGCCAACCCCAGCAAATGAAGTCAAGAATACGGAGATAATGCCGGTAGCTTTTGGCGTTAAATCCATGTTTACAAAATCCAGCATGGCAACAAATTCATTAGCGACGAGTTTCGTTCCCATCAAGTTACCTGTCTGCAATAGATCAACTGTAGGAATACCCATCAACCAGGCGAACGGTGCAAAGATATAGCCCAGTAGCTCCTGCAGAGTTAGTCCAATAGTAGCGGCAAACATTCCGTTAAGCATGGCAATGATTCCGATGAAGGCAACTAGCATGGCCGCAACAATTAGAGCAACCTTCCCTCCATCTAGCGCACCGCGACTGATCGCATCAAATAAAGATGATCCTGACTGTTCGCGTAATGCCTTCGTATCAACCTCCAATTGTTCATCGATCTCACGCTTCTCTACAGGTGCAATAATCGAAGCCACAATCAGACCATTAATCATATTTAATAACATAGCCACCAAAACATACCTAGGCTCTAACATCGTAAAGTAGGCACCAATAATAGAAGCAGATACGGAAGCCATCGCTGACGTTGTAACTATAAATACACGGTTTTTTGTCATCGTTGGTAGCTGACTCTTAATCGCAAGCAAAGCCTCAGATTGACCAAAAAAGACACTGTTAACCGCATTAAAGGTCTCTACCTTTGGCAACCCTGTAATCTTAGCCATTAATCCACCAACATACTTAATCGCCACTGGCAGAACCCCAGTAAATGTTAATATAGACAGTAAGGCGGATGTAAATATAATGATCATTAAGACATCAAGGAAAAAAACAGATCCCCCCTCTACAATCATTAAGTCCCCGAGAACAAAGTTAACCCCCTCATTCCCATAAGAAATAACGGTGGAAAAAGCGCCTGAAATTGTCTCTACAATAAAAAGACCTATATCTGTTCTGAACATAAATAAGGTAATAACGACTTGAAGCCCGAGCATAATCGCCACTGACTTATAATTAATCGATTTTTTCTTGTTAGACATTAGAAAAGCAAGTCCTAAAAATACGACCACTCCTAATATCCCAATAAGTATAGACATGGATAAACCCCTTTTAATACAGTATTTGCACAGGCAGAACAGCCCATACACATTAATAAAAATATCCCTGTTAGACTATATCGTAGCCTTCCCCCATGTTTCAAGTGGTCAATGTTAGAATCGGTTCTTATATAAAGAAAATAAAAGGGTACGGAGTGTCTTCTCCATTACCCTTTTGCTCATGGTCTTACACTTATTTGTATTAGAAAATTCAGCTCGTTTTTTTACGTAAAACTACAGTGATGTCTGGTCTGGAGAAGGCACCATACTGATTTTATCGGTTCCCACCTCTATCAATCATATTTAAGAGAAGCATGCTTCTTTCATTTGTTCATTCTCCTATAAAATAATCAATTGACAAAAGTGATTAATATTGTAACCATATTACTGTAAACAAAATTCAACAATTCATACAAAAAGGGGTAACCACATGGCCACGTTCATCATTGATCAAGAAATTATCAGCTCAGAGTCGCTGCCCGCGTTTTCCCTTACTATCAGCGATTCCTTTGTTACTACCATCTACTGTGATACAGATAAACAAACAGAGCTAGCTAAAAACCTAAACACTAATAGCAACATCCCCCTCTTTGACCAAAAAGACGGCTTATACATGCGCCTTACAGTCGAGGACAATGTGGCTTTTTTTCATAAATGGTTTGCACATAGTACAACTCTTCCCGAAATCTTAGTGCAGTTTGAACTACATAGCTGCGCAAAGAAACCATTACATACATGCACCGAATCTGAAATTCGACGCGTATACTTTGCCAAATACTTTTTGAGTGATGCCAAGTCCATGGTTTTTATCGAGCCCATTCATGGTGTAGATATTAAAACCACTCAAACCTTTATCAAAATGCTCGAAAAGATGAGAAGCCACCCTATGCCTATACTCATTTTAGTGTCCAACATGGAACACGCTTTATTACTTGGTGACGTCCCATATAAACTTCAGCAAAACGGACTAAATAAAATCGAGATTGCTGAGGAGAAAGAAGAGATTGCAGAAGAGGAGGCACCTCCTTCTACTACATTTGATCACTTATTCAAAATTCCTGCAAAGGTCGATGACAAAATTATTTTATTTGATCCGCTTGAGATCGATTACATAGAGAGCGAAGATGGAAAAGGAAAAATTGTCATTAATGATGAGTCCTATCTTATGGATTCAACGCTCGCAGAAATCGAGCAAAAATTAAATGTCTATGGATTCTATCGATGCCATCGTTCTTACATTGTGAACCTGCAAAAAGTACGCGAGATCATTACATGGTCAAAAAATGCCTACTCGCTCAGAATCGATAACAGCGTACAATCAACCATCCCATTGTCTCGAACCAAAATCCAGGAGATCCAGGAGAAATTCAGCCTTAAATAGGTACAGTTCAGCGTAAACAGTTGGTACATTAAGCTTATTTTCGGTAGTTTTTAATACAAGTTTGGTACCGTTCACTCTTAATTGGGTACATTTCGGTTGAAATCGAATGCTTCATAAACTCCTACAGGCTATGATGAAAGCAATCAACCGATGGGGGTAATCAAATGACAAACGCAATCGAATTAACCGGAATGAAAAAAGTATTCGGGTCACACACCGCTATTAAGGACGTAACACTTACAGTTAAAAAAGGAGAGATTTTTGGATTACTTGGTCCAAGTGGATCTGGAAAAACAACGACAAATAAAATACTAACGGGCGAACTTTCAGCAACTGCTGGTGACGTAAAAGTACTCGGAATGGATTCAACTAAATTTGGATCAGCTGCTTTCAAATCAAAAATAGGCGTCTTATCTGATAACAGCACATTATACGATCGACTTACAGTACGTGATAATTTAAAACTATTTTGCAAATTATATGGTGCACCACTAAAACAAATCGACGTGATCTTAAAAGAAGTAAATTTACAAGATGAAGGATCGAAAACCGTCTCCAAGTTATCAAAAGGCATGAAGCAACGTGTCCTTTTAGCAAAAGCACTTATTCATAAACCTGACCTTGTTTTTCTTGATGAACCGACATCTGCCCTAGATCCCGGAAACATGACACATATTCACCGTGGATTACAGAGATTAAACGAAGCCGGAACCACCATCTTTTTAACGACTCATAATATGGAGGAAGCTACTGAGTTATGTGATCGTGTTGCTTTCTTACACAATGGAGAGCTGCAGGAAATAGACAGTCCCTCTGCCCTCAGGTATAAATACTCAACACATGCTTTTCATGTAGAAACAGTTACTGGTGAACAATTAGTTATTCAAAACAAGCCAGAGAACGCGGGTCAAATAAACGAGTTAATCACAACAAACCAAATTAAATTTATGCATTCCGACAACCCGTCCCTTGGCCAAATCTTCCTAAAAGTTACCGGAAAGGAGCTAGTCTAATGAATACTCAACGTATAGCTGCCATTTTTGAAAAGGATTATAAAGACTTCATGAAAAATACAGTGTTACTCGTCACGGCCGCCCTTCCCATTGTGATGGCTTTGCTTTATAGCCAGATAGGTGATGGTGAAGCGGCAGTCTTTCTGGTTTATATGATTATTGGCATTACGTTTTCAGCTGTAACATCTAATATGATTATTACCATGATGGCTGAAGAAAATGAAAAGAAAACATTACGTGGTTTAATTCAATCGCCAGCTTCATTTTTCGATATCATTATTGGGAAAAGTCTAGTCACCACCATTGTCACATTTGTAGCACTTGCTATCTCACTCGTGATCACAGGATTTGATCCGTTACTAAACGTCAGGGCAATCATAGGGGTTCTCTTACTATTTATGTTCTTTCTCTTACTTGGAATTGGTATTGGACTGTACGCTAAAAGCGTGGCCTCAACTTACGTGTACATTATGCCCATTATGTTTTTGTTTGGTTTTACACCAATGCTTTTAAACTTGGAGTTCTTTGTAAATAATGAAATCGCCGCTACCATTATTGAATATGTCCCCATCATGCAAGCCATTGGAATCCATGACACCAATTCATGGTTACCACTTGGGGTCATTTCCATATGGGTATTGGTTGCAGCAATAGTAGTGTACATTTGCTTTAAGAAAACAACGACGGATGATTAAACCATCATCACAAATGTATAGAAAAACACACTCCCGCTATGTAGAGTGTGTTTTTCTCTTACTATTTGTCTTCTAATTCAAACTGTAACGCCAAATCCTGTAATTCCTCCGCTACTTGAGAAAGACTGCTGACTGCAGCGGAAATCTCTTGCATGGATGCAAGCTGTTCTTCTGTTGAGGCAGTTACGTTTTCTGAGTTTGCTGCCGTTAGTTCTGCAATCGTTGAGATCTCTTGGAATGTTTGAATAAACTGATTGGTACCTGAGTCTAATTGTTTAGTTTCTTCATAGACATCTTTTATTTCTTCAGACACCCCATCAATGAATTGCTTAACCACACCAAATGTATCGCCAGCATTATTAACGACCTCAATACCTTTTTGAACCTGCTCTGTACTTTCTTGCATTTTCACAGTAGTTTGGTTCGTTTCTTTCTGGATGGATTCAAGGATCTTCTTAATAACCTTTGCCGATTCTGCAGATTGTTCTGCCAGACGACGAACCTGCTCGGCCACAACCGCAAACCCTTTTCCTTGCTCACCTGCCCGAGCGGCTTCAATAGCTGCATTTAAAGCTAATAGATTGGTTTGTTCCGCTATACCAGTAATTTCATCTATCACTTTATTAACCTCAGTAGCTCTATGTCCAAGACCCGTTACACTAGTTGAGAGCTCTTCAACCGTTTGTTTTACCTGCTGCATTTGCTGAATACTACTTGAGATTGCTGTATGCCCATCCTCCACAGCATGAGTGGCTTGAATTGTATTTGTCAGTACTGTTTGTGATCGTTTCGTAACCGATGAGACACTCTCTGTCATCTTTTTCGTAGCCAGGCTTCCTCTTTGAATAAGGTCCCTTTGTCTGTCTACTTTTTGAGCCATCTCTTGTACATCTTCAGATATTTGCTCCGTTGCTTTTGTATTTTCCTCCGCACTTGCAGAGAGCTCTTCTGATGAAGAAGCAACATACTGAGATTTATCCTGCACATGTGAAATCATCGTGGATAACGATTGCCTCATCGTCTCAAACGCGCGACTTAAACGATTGATCTCATTTTTTTGATTGGACGACGCATCAAACGTCACACTTAGGTCTCCCTCACTCATTCGTTCAGCTGACGTTGTTAGCTTTTCAAGTGGTTTCGTGATCGAACGTAATAACATGATGACGATGATCATTCCAATCAGAATAGAAGCTACGGTAACAATTGCTGACGTGACGAGAATAGGATGTGTCGCTTCCCCAACCTCTTTATCTAAAGAAACAGCAACAATCTTCCAGCCTGTCTCTGCATTTGTCACATAGTTTAGCGTTGTAGCCTCACCTTTGTACGTATATCCAAGCCTGCCTTTTTCACTCTCTTGAAAAGTAAGGAATTCACCACTCGCTTCTTCTCCGATTGTTTCAGTAGGGTGAGAGATATAGTGGTTCTCTGCATCAAGTAAAAAGACAAATCCCTCATTCCCAATCGTAATCGTAGAAAGCATATCTGTAATCGCATTTAACGTAATATCAATACCCGCCACTCCCAGTCCATCCTCTGTCGTCTTTGCAATTGTTGTTACGACAGAATCAGTAGAAGCTGATACATAAGGTGGCGTAATGACAATCTGTCCACTTTGTTCTTTTGCTAATTGATACCAAGGACGTACCCGAGGGTCATAATCTGGATCTGCCGGAGGATCAACTGGTGACTGCATAAAATGACCTTGCTCAGTCCCCACAAATGTTAGTTCTACGTTTGATCTAGAATCCTGAAAATCATCTAATAGCACTCTCTGACCTGATGCATCTTCCTCTAAAAAGGTAGACACATCACTCGTATCAGCTAAATAGTCGATGTTCTCTTTCTGAGTCATTATAAAATTAGTAATTGTATGATCAATAATGGCCAGACTCTCTTCGGCAGCACCTTCAAGCTGCTGATCCACATTTTGACTAGCACTATAAAAAGAAATAATAGCAATCATAAGGCTAGGTCCTATCAAAATGAGTAAAAAGGAAAGAATGAGCTTAGTTTTTAAAGAAGTCTCCAGAAATGAAAAGATGTTACGACGTCTGATGTTGTTCATGTGGTGTTTTCCCCTATTCTTAATTTGTCAAATCATTCTGTCTACTTTAGTCAAACAAAGTATTATAATTATCTATCGGATAGCTCACACCCTTTGTGAATGGTGTGTGAGCCGATCATATATAAAAATTTTGTGGCGGCGCTTTCTTTTAACTTTATAGGGTTCAATTAACAAAAAGTGGTTTTATTAAGAGCCCTTAAGGTAATAGAACATTAAAAAAGTAGGAGTGATGATCATGCACTCTCCTGAAAATCAAGAAATAAAAGACGCAAATAAGCCTTCCTATAAGAAACTGCTTGCGGCACTTTTTTTAGGAAAGCTTGTGGCGTATGTTCTTATTTATTATGTGTTTTAGATATTTGGCTAGCTTAGAACCATTCTCCGGAGCTATATAGTAAAATTAAAAGTAAGGATTGAAATGAACTAGAACAGGAGATGAGTTTTTGAAAAAGCGATTGGGTTTTCTTCATGCGCACCATACGAACATCGAACACATAGAAACATGTTTCTCTCCATACGAAGTTGAGTTAGTTCATTTTGTTGATCCTGGTTTATTACTTCAAAAGGACATTAATAAGGTGCTTTCTCAAAATAGAGTAAAAGATCAATTAGAGTGGATTGCTACATGTGAAGTGGATGCCATTGTTGTTACTTGTACAGAATACATAACCATGATAGATGAGAGCATATTCATGATAGAAGTACCTATCATAAAAATCGATGAACCTTTTTTTGACCACATTTGTTGTTCTGAACAACCTCAATTGATGCTATTTACAAATCCGAATACGATTAATGGAACCATAAAACGTCTTAATGATTACGCATATTACCACCACAAACAAGTAAATTGCAAACCACTTATTATTGAAGAATCATTTGACTTACTATTACAAGGTCGCGGAGAGGAATACGAACAAAAGATACTAGAATTCTTACTAAATCATACAAACAAACACGTATCAGTTGGTCAGTTATCAATGGTAGGTGCTGCAAAGGAATATGAGAAACAAACGTCCCAGAAAGTTGATAATCCATTGGATGCATTGCTATCCTTCATCATTAATCAATTAGACATACCCCAAAAAATCAAACAGCACTGATCTCATGTATAACGGGACTAGCCTCCCTTCTTCAATTCCTCCACCAGTTCCTGAAAATGACGAAATGGTGCCCCCATCCAAAGATTGCGGTGGTAGACAAAATAAATTTGCCGTTCGAGCTCTTTGTTTTCGAACTCGATATAGGCAAGATGGTCTTCATTTTCGATTAGTTTCTTGGAGATTAAGGCTACTGCCTTGCCGTAGGATAGCATTTTGATAATCGTTGAGACTGAATCTAGTTGGATCATCTCCATTTGTAGCTTCTGCTCTCTTAGCCATGATTCTGAGAAGTGACCGGTTGAGCTTGAGAGTCTGTGCACAAGTAAGATCTGCTCTTTGAGGTCTACCTTTTCAAAAGAAGGTGCACTTGCAAATGGGTGCGACCGGCTAAAGGCTAATACGATTTTGTCACTCGTGATGGGTTCATACATCAGCTCTTCTTCTTTCTTCCCTGTTTCCATCAATAGACCACAATCAAGCTCCTGTAAAAGGAGTCTTCTTTCTATTTCCGGGGCGGTTTGCACATCTAGTGAGACTTTGATCCTTGGGTATCGTTCAGCCAGCTGATGAATCAACTCTGGCATAAACAACTGAGCTGGCACTCCACTTGCTCCTAAATTGATCGATCCGTTCTCCCCGTTCTTATAATCTTCGACGCTTTTAACTAGTGCTTGGTTCACTTGACTGAGCTGCTTCGCATAATGATGAAGCATTTCCCCTACATCTGTCAGCCTGTATCCTCCTGCATTTGTCCGAAAAAGTTTCACTCCATAGTCTTCTTCAAGCGACTTAATGTGAAAGGAAACCGTTGGTGTAGATAATCCCAAGAGCTTTGCGGTTTGGGTCATTTTTCTTGTTTCTACTAATGAGAGAAAGACCTGTAATTTTTGCAGATTCACTTTATCCTCCTACAGTAGTTTAGATAATTTCTAACGATAGGTAGATCTTATCAGATTCTTTTTAATGAATTGTTAACAGTTCGTTAATCCTTTCTAAATACTTCATCACTACACTTAGAGACGAAGAGAAAAATGAGGAGAGGGTAACATGATCATTCGCTTAGAGGGCATTGAGAAGACATTTGGCCAGGTACAAGCTGTGAAACCAATCAATCTCACCATAAAAGACACCTTTGTTACGATACTCGGTCAATCTGGTTGTGGGAAAACAACGTTACTAAAAATGCTAGTTGGGCTTTCTGAACCATCAGCTGGGGACATCTTTTTCGATGACCGGACGATCTTCTCAAAGGAAAAGAAGATTAATGTGAAGCCAAACAAACGCCAGATTGCGATGGTGTTTCAGGATTTTGGATTATGGCCACACATGAGTGTCTTAGAGAATATTGCCTTTGGCCTTCGCGGAAAAGTATCGAGGAGGGAACGAGTTGATCTAGCTCGTGAGGCCTTGTCAAAAGTGAAACTCGAAGCAAAAGCGAACGTGTTGCCCGGCGATTTGTCTGGTGGTCAACAACAACGTGTTGCGTTGGCACGAGCAATTGCTGTTAATCCCAAACTCATTCTTTTCGATGAAGCACTTAGTGCTCTGGATGCCGTCCTGAGAGATCAAATGCGCGAGGAGATCCTGACGATCGTTCAATCAATTGGCGCACAAGGCATTTTTGTTACACACGATCAAACCGAAGCAATGGCCATGTCAGATAGCATGATTGTCATGGATACGGGAGAGGTTGTTCAAACAGGCTCACCTGAAGACATCTATCACACTCCCGCCAACTCCTTTGTGGCAAATTTCATTGGCAAAACGAATTGGCTAGAGGATCAGAACAGTATGGTTCGTCCAGAGAATGTCTTTCTGCAGCCTCGTAAACACACGATCCTACGATCTGGTGTGGTCGCAAAGAGTATGTATGAAGGTGATCGCTACGTTATTTTTGTTAACACGCATGAACAGCTATGGAAATTCTATGACAATAAGCCTCATCAAGAGGGATCTACAATCAAGCTTTATATTGATGAACATCACATACATTCACTAATGAAACGGGAGGCATAATCATGAAAAAAATGAATCTATTAACCATCGCAGGTGTTTCTGCATCCGTACTACTACTAGGAGCTTGTGGAGCTGATGCTGGTGCGACTGACACCACAACAAGTACGAAAACCGAAGCAGCCTCATCTGAAACAGCTACAACACCAGAGACCTTAACTGTATACTCTGCGGGACCAGAAGGATTAGCTGAGAATATTCAAGCAGCATTTGAAGAAGAGACAGGCATTAAGGTTGAAATGTTCCAAAGCACCACAGGAAAAATCCTCTCTCGCCTAGAAGCAGAATCCAATAATCCAATTGCTGATGTTGTTGTGCTTGCATCGATCCCGTCCATGGAAGGCTTAAAATCAGAAGAGAAATTACAACCCTATGAGCCGGAAAATGCCGATAGCATGAACCCTGAATGGAGTGATTCCGATCATTATTACTACGGGTATAGTGCCTCTGCTCTTGGTGTTGCCTATAACACCAATCAAGTAGATTCTCTAGATGCTGATTGGAATGAGTTTGGCGAATCCGAATGGCAAGGCCGTGTAACCATGCCTGATCCTACTTCCTCTGGATCAGCGGTCGACTTTCTTTATGGACTAACTGATGCTGATGAGAAAGGCTGGGACATCATCCAAGGCTGGATGGACAACGACTTACTAATTGCTGGAGCAAACAAGGAGTCACTCGACGCTGTCATCACTGGAGATAAAGACGTTGTAGTCGCTGCCGTTGATTACATGACCTACAAAGCGAAAGAAAGTGGCGAACCTGTTGATATTTATTATCCAGAGAGTGGTACAGTGATTAGCCCACGTGCAGCAGGTATTGTAGCTGACTCTAGTAATATCGATGCTGCTAAAGCGTACATGGATTTTCTATTATCTGATACAGCTCAAGAGCTTGTTGCTGATGCATACATCCTTCCTGGTAACGAGGAGATTGAATTAAGTAACCGTGCAGTACTAGCCGATATCCCAACTCTTCCATTTGAATTTGACGGGATTGAAGACAAGCAAATCGAAACGTTAAACACCTTCTTATCAATGGACTAATGCGTTAAGAAACTTATTGGAGGAATACATGTGATCTTACGTAGACATGCCCCATTTACAGTGCTATTCCTAATACTGTGTCTCCTAGCAGTAGCACCACTAATTTCAGTCCTCATCTACACCTTTGTGGATGAGGGCTCCCTATCATTTGAATCCATGCGTTATGTTCTAACAACAAATAGCATCATTCAAACGATGCAGAACTCCTTACTACTTGGTGTCTATGTGATTGCGGCTACAACATGTATTGCCCTGCCACTCGCCATCTTCCGAACAAAAACTGCTCTAGTTAAAAGCAATTGGTTGGACATTGTTTTTGTGATCCCGTTTATGACCCCGCCCTATATCGGTTCCATGGGATGGATCTTATTTATGCAGAACAATGGCTATTATGAGCAACTCTTTGGAGGTAAGGCTCCCTTCACCTTCTTTAATGTCGCCGGCATGGTGGTTGTGATGAGTATGCATCTCTATCCTTTTTTGTATCTGATGCTGAAAAATGCGCTTATGCGAATCAATGGATCTTTTCTGGATGCGACCTTAATCTACGGGGGCAATCCCGTCTTCAACTGGATTCGGGTTGTATTACCATTACTCATCTCAAGCTATGTCATGGCAAGTCTGCTCGTATTTATTAAGACATTAGGTGAATTCGGTACACCTGCCACATTTGGAAAACGAATTGGCTATGACGTGTTAACGACTGACATTCATGCGTATCTCTCACGCTGGCCGATCAATATCTCTGCAGCCACGAGCTTATCCTTGGTTTTACTTAGTATTTGTATGGTGATCTGGTATCTGCAAAATATCATTAGTCGAAAATATTCGTATGGCATACATTCCGGTAAGTCTGGAACCACAATGAAACCAAAAGATTCACTATGGATTCGAGTGCTTTCCAGTGGCTATGTGTTCATCATTCTCGGCCTGTCTATTGGTGTCCCGTACTTCTCGATTATTGTGACGTCTCTACTCAAAATACGAGGAGACGGGTTAAATCTCAGTAACCTAACATTCAGTCACTACGCCGACCCATTTACGATTGGCTCGGCTAGCTTCACCGCACTGATGAACAGCATTAACTTTGCCTTCATCGCTTCAACGATTGCTGCCGTGATCGGTTTTAGTGCCGCACTCTTTATACGCGCAGGGCAAAAGAAGTCACAGCAACTCGTTGATTTCACAAGTATTCTCTCTAATATCATTCCGGGTATCGTTTTTGTTGTCGGTCTAATCCTATTTTGGAATACACCGTGGTTTCCATCCACGATTTATAACACAACCTGGATGCCAATTGTGACGTACATTGTCCTGTTCCTGCCGTACTCTGTGCAGTATACAAAGTCTGCCTTATCACAGCTTCATTCGTCCATTCATCAATCAAATGCTGTCTTTGCCCAGAACGAATGGCTGATTCTTATCAAAGTTTGGTTGCCCCTTTTAGGACAGGGCATCCTAGCTGGTTGGGTGATGACATTTATTATTTCCATGCGTGAACTTGTTGGTTCCTTGCTTATTCTTCCGCCGTCCGTTGAAACAAGTGCAACATTCATTTATAGCCAGTTCGAACAAGGAGATGTCGCCAAAGGTATGGCCATGGCCGTTGTGACGGTGCTCCTAACCATCCTTTGTATCTTCATCATTGAATCCTTACAGCGAAGGGCCTTACGAACAAAAATATGATGGATGTAACAATCCTCGGAGGCGTAAAAGAATACGGTAGAAATTGCTTTATCCTAACCGACCACACAACCAACACACGCATTATGCTCGACTGCGGCGTACGTAACGGAACACCTGAAGTCTATCCAGACATCACAGAAGACATCGCCCAATCAATACAAGCCGTCTTTATCTCTCATACACATAACGATCACATCGGAGCCCTGCCCTTGCTCGCGGAAAAAGGCTTTAAAGGAGACGTCTGGATGTCCGAAGCAAGCCTCGAGCAACTAGCCATAATCTTGCCAATATGGCGTCAGAAAAGACCAGACGCTCCAATTGATAACCTGCAATTTCGTGCACTTGCCACGCAAACACGCGGCAAGCAGGTGATTATCACCAAAAACCTAAGCATCACCTGGGGCTATAGCGGACATATGCTAGGCAGCGTTTGGTACATCTTTTTTGTGAATCAGCAAGCCACCTTCTTCTCAGGAGATCTGGCACTGACCTCTCCCCTTTTGGTCACGGACACACCTTTAATACGTTCCTTTGACCTGGCGTTGATTGATAGCGGCCATGCTGCTTACACCATGCCGTACAAAAAAAGTACCAAAAACATCATAGCTCTACTCGCTGACCCATTAGAAAAATATCTCATTCCAATTACGATCTCTGGAAAAGCGTGTGATCTCTTATTCTCTCTTTATCAGCTACTTCCTGATCGCACTTTTTTTATCGATCGACCGTTACACGGCCATCTGCACAGCTACCTGCAGCATCACGAAAACTTACGTAATGAGCGAATTTGTGAACTAGAAGCTATGCTGAGCAGTGATCGCCTGCAGATAGCTAAAAACAAGAAGCAACCAGGTGTTTATCTATTAAAAGGAAAAGCATCCGACTGTACAGTTATTCAAACAGGGATCTATAAAAATGAACACTCTCCCTTTTACAAATCTCACCCGGATCGCGAAGATCTCCAAACACTCGTCCGACAAATCAATGCTAGAAACACGATTTTCTTCCACAGCAAAGAACGAGATTTAGAACTAATTCTAAAAAACCAAACATTGGAGGACGTATCACATGAAAAAAACTAGTATTGTAGCCGCCTTAACATTTGCTTTTCTTACAAGTACAGCCCATCCCGCCCAAGCAGAAAGCCCAATTGATCCAGGCTATGAAGTGAAATTCAACCTCGATCTAGATGCCTTCGCGAATCAAGCTGACATCATAAATGCATTTAATGCCACGCACGATGAAGACGTAAAGGTCTATTACTTTGATACACCTGATCAAACCTTCCGTGATCAAGGATATATTCACCGTCTGCGTGTGTATGCAAGTGATAAGAAAACAAATATCACCTATAAAAAGGTCTTCCCTGGCGTATCCGTACAAGACGCCATTGCAGAAGCAACAGCCAAAGGCTTTCACAACGACATGTCCAACTACAAATTCGAAAACGACCGCAAAGAAGGCACCGATACCTTCTCCATCAGCCGTAAAGAAACATTTAAACAGAACAAAAAACTAACTTTTGATGGCATTGATGTCGACTACGCGATCAACCTTTTCAAAGATGAAGCTCCTAAGAAATATAGTAACTGGGACAATGAAGACTGGTACCAAGAAACCCTGAGTCAAACGATTCCATATGGTCCTGCCCTAGCGAAAACATATGAAGGCCAGTACTTAGGCATCGATGCAGATGTAGAAATCTGGACCTATAAAGGGGATACAATTGCCGAGATCTCAACGAAGGTTAGTGACAAGGAACTAGCTGATTCGATTGAAGAAACCTGGTTGAACGGATTAATAGAAGCTGAGTGGTTGAGTGAGGAGCAGACTTCGAAGACGGGGTTTGTGATGGATAAGTAAACGGAAGAAGAAGGTGTCTCATATAATTAGACACCTTCTACAGGGTTAAAGACAAGGTCAGAGCTGATACTTCCAAAAACGATTGAGCTCGCTATAAGAGGCAGTAAGGACAAGGAATATCTCTTTTTACTAAACTACAGCAGAGATGTGCAAACCATTACTCTGAATGAACCATTGAACGAGCTTTTATCTGATGTAACTCTCCAAAGTACGGGTACGGTCGGGCCTTATGGCGTTATGATACTTACAAAGGTCAAAGCTGAGAAATGATGTATTCTATGCTCAAGTATTAAGAAAAAGAGTATATAAATAAGCCAGGTAAAATCATATGATTTTTACCTGGCTTATTTTAATATGCTTCGCTTGATGATGTGCAGATAAAATAATAACAAGCATTAAACCATATTCTCAACGTCTTAAGACATATCTTAAGTGCGAGATTATAAGATAAAATACCACTAATGAAAGCGCATACAATTTAGCTGATTTTATAAGGAGGCGTGGATATTGGGTGGTAGAAAGAAAAGGAGAAATAATCAAACATTGATATTTTATTTGTTTATTTCGCCTTGGTTGTTTGGATTCTTAGTTCTAGCGGTTGGGCCTATGATTTATTCTTTATACATGTCATTTACTGATTGGCAGATTTTTGGTGGGGCTGAATGGATAGGTTTAGAAAACTATAAGAATTTATTCTTTGATGATCCGCTATTCTGGAAAACGCTTTGGAATACTTTTTATTTTACTTTTTTTGGAGTACCACTAAGTTTAGTATTTGGATACTTACTAGCTGTCTTATTAAATCAAAAAGTTAAATTTATGGGAGTGTTTCGGACGATTTTTTATCTGCCTTCTATTGTTCCAGCTGTAGCAAGCTCTTTATTATGGCTTCTCATTTTCCAAGCCGGAATTTGGTTTAGCAAATGCAGTACTTGATTTTTTTAGTTTACCTACTTCTAATTGGATACTTAGTGAATCAATGGTTAAACCAACCTTAATTATCATGGGGTTATGGGGTGTAGGTGGAGGAATGGTTATTTATTTAGCCGGTCTACAAGGAGTACCACCAAGCCTATATGAAGCTGCTGATATCGATGGAGCTGGTAAGTTCAGAAAGTTTTGGAATGTAACCGTTCCAATGACCTCACACGTTATATTCTTTAATCTAATTATGGGGATTATTGGGTCATTCCAAGTTTTCACTCAAGCATATGTAATGAGTAATGGTGGACCAAACTACGCCTCATTATTTTATGTTCTCTATCTCTATCAGAATGCATTCCAATTCTTTAAGATGGGTTATGCTTCTGCATTAGCGTGGATATTATTCTTAATCATACTTGTATTTACACTTTTACAATTTAAATTCTTTGGTAAGAAGGTCTACTATGAGTACGATGATTAATAGAGGGGGTGAGTAGAGTGGAGAAAGCGGTTTTGAGTACTAATATCAAACCACATAAAAGTTACAAGAAGAGTAGAACGATTGACAGAATAATGATCTACGCGCTTTTAATTGGTTTTTCAATCTTATTTATACTACCGTTCATCTGGTTAATTAGTACCTCCTTAAAAACAGAGTCTCAGGCGATAACATACCCACCTTCCATTTTGCCTTCTCCATTCGATTGGGGCAATTACAAGGAGGTTTTCGAACTTGTCCCGTTTTTAAGGTTTTACATGAATACAATTATCGTTACTGGATTCACAGTCCTTGGAACAATCGTTTCAAGTTCGATTGTAGGTTATGCTTTTGCAAGGATTAAGGGCAGAGGGCGAAACTTTTGGTTTGTTATTTTGCTAAGCACTATGATGCTTCCACCTCAAGTGACAATGATTCCCGTTTACCTTATCTTCTCTAATTTAGGTTGGGTAAATACCTTTTTACCTTTAATCGTCCCTGCATTCTTTGGAAACGCCTTCTTTATATTCTTATTAAGACAGTTCTTTAAAGCCATTCCAAAGGAACTGGAAGAATCCGCAATCATTGATGGCTGCTCGACATTTGGAGTGTTTTGGCGAATTGTCGTTCCGCTATCTAAGCCCGCTTTAATAACTGTTGGGATTCTATCATTTATGGGGAGCTTGGAATGATTTTCTTACTCCTTTAATCTATCTAAATGATACAAGCAAATATACTCTTGCCTTAGGTATTCAACTATTTAATGGCCAACTAAACATGCAATGGGGTCCTATGATGGCTGCTAGTACGATGGTAATATTGCCGCTTGTTCTTATCTTTTTCTTTGCACAAAAGCATTTTATTGAAGGAATTGCTTTATCAGGTATAAAAGGATAAAAAATTAGGGGGAGATTTTATGAAGAGAAAATGGCTAATGGGTCTAGCAGGGACAATGCTAATTACCGGTTTGGTTGGATGTGGAAGTGAATCCGATGGGGATGCCTCCGATAATAAATCCGTTACGTTAAGAATGCTTGCATGGGGGAATGGGCCTGCAGAGCTTGAAGGCGACAAAGAAATTTTAGATGTGTTTGAGGAGGAGAATCCTGGAATAAAGGTTGAACTAATCCATGTACCTTACGATAACGTGAACGAGAAATTTGTAACCATGTCTGCGGGTGGAGACAAGCCTGATGTGACTTGGGTTCGAGATACAGCCTTGCAAAGCTTTGCTAGTCAGAATCTATTAATGGAATTAGATGAGTTGCTTGCAGAAGCAGGATTAAGTGAAGATGAGTGGCTTCCTGGAGCGTGGGAGATGGGGAGATACGAGGATAATGTGTATGCCCTACCTCGGGATTTAATTACTCATCATATTGTGTATAACAAGGATATGTTTGATGAAGCGGGTGTCGACTACCCTGAAGAAGGTTGGACATGGGATGACTTTTTAGAGAAGGCAAAAGACTTAACTGTAGAGGAGAACGGAAAAATAACTCAATTTGGAACTAGTGGATACTATTGGATGGAAGCGTTACTTCAAAATGGTGGAGAAGTATTCAGTATGGATGGAACAGAAGTTCTAATTGATACTCCTGAGTCTGTTGAAGCCATTTCATGGATTCGTGATCTATCTAACTTGCATAAAGTTTCACCAACGGCTACTGAATCTGAAGGCTTAGGCGATCTATTTTTAGCTGGTAGAGCAGCGATGGGTATAGCTGGTCCTTGGCATTGGCGTGCATATGCAGAAGACGGGAATTTTGAATGGGATATTCAAGAAATGCCTGGAGGGAAGGAAGGTAATAAGTCTCAGCTGCTAGGACTTCCAGTTGCCATTGGTTCACAAACCGAACACCCTGAAGAAGCTTGGAAATTACTTGAGTTTCTAACTCATGGAAAAGGACAAGAGATTCAAGCTGATATCGTTGGTGCTTATCCTTCTGTAATTAGTGCAGCCGATACATTTGGAACAAGTCATTATGCACCTGATAATATCGCAATTGTAGCAAAAGCTATGGAAGAAAACACGGTTGTACAGAGCTTTTTCCCTGAAAAATCCGAAGCTCTTACAAATGTTCAGCCGGTCATTGATCAGATCAATAATAAAGATTTAGATGTTGAAGATGAACTCAAGAAGTTGGGTGATAAGCTACGAACGGAATATAATAAAAAATAAAAGTAAGGAAGCCCTTTTATTGGGCCTCCTCCTTTTCTCCCCTATTATGCTTTTGTTCCATTCTATAATTTTTAGGGGAGATTCCAATTTTATTTTTGAATAACTTGGAAAATAACAATGAGTCAGGATAGCCGACTGAACGTGAAATGTCTCCAATTGCATGGTCGGAATCTTTCAGAAGAAGACAAGCTTTCGATAATCGATAATTAACAAGATATTCCTGAATACTTAGACCAATATACGTTTTGAAGAGAGATGTGAGATAGCTTCTATCAAGACCAACAAATCTAGCAATTTGAAAGACTGTAAGTTTATCAGAAAAGTGCATATCGATAAAATCGATGACCATTTTAACATAGTTTTCTTGTTTAGATTCCGTTAGATCAAAGTGAACTTGACGAGGATTTGATTTCGTCAGGTCATCAAGTAATAGATATAAAAGTGCCGTTTGTCTTAATGCAGAGTTCGCTTTAAGCATTTGTGTTATGTGACTAGCAAATGAGGCGTCTTTATCTTGAAAAATGGGTTGTTTTCTTGTTAATGAAGTCTGCTTAATAAAGTGCTTTGCTTGAAGGCCATGAAAACCTACCCAACAATATTGCCATGGGTATTCTACATCTGCTTGATAAAAAGATACGATATCTGGTGGAATTAAAAAACCTTGACCAGCTGAAAGCTCAAACAGTTGATTGTCAATCTTATAAATTCCTTTTCCTTCAAGAACATAATGTATAAGATGGTACTCTCTAATAGCAGGCCCATAAGAATGATAAGGTTTACATTTTTCCTCACCGAAATTATGCAGATACAAATCAAGAAAATGAATGTTCTTAGAAACATAAACCATTTTTTGAGACATAGAGTTAGCTCCTCCTAGTTGTCTTGTTAAATATTTTACCTTATTACTTACTATTAAAAAAGTATCGGAGGTTATTTATGGTTATTTATTCACATAAAGAAGAAGGATTGTTTCATCTCCAATCAAAAGAGATGAGTTACGTATTGTCCATTAACGAAGGTTACCCTGTTCATCTATATTGGGGGGCACGGTTACATGATAATCAGAATCTAATAGATATTGTACAAGATGATGAAAAATACGGGTTAGATCGATTACCACAAGAATACCCTCAGTATGGTACGGGAGATTTTAGACATCCTGCATATTTAGTTCAGCTTGAAGATGGAACAAGGGTTACTGAAGCTCTTTATAAAGGTCATCGTATTTTCAAGGGAAAATCTCCATTAGTAGGTCTTCCATCTGTATATACTGAGAAAGAAAGTGAAGCGGAAACGTTAGAGATTGAACTCTATGATTCATACGCTAGTCTTACCATTTATTTATCGTATACCATTTTTCATGATCGATCTGTTATATGCAGAAATACTAGATTTAAGAACAATGGTACGGAATCATTACGCCTTTGGAGTGCATTAAGTGCAAGTATTGACTTTCCTGAGGGAGATTCATTTGAATCGCTTTATTTATCAGGTGCTTGGGCACGGGAAGGAAATATTGAACGGCGTGCATTAAGTTCTGGTAGCACCATTATTGAAAGTCGTAGAGGGATGAGTAGTCATCAACTTAATCCTTTTATGGCATTGGTTAAGCCCGAGACCAATGAAAATCGGGGTGAGGCATACGGCTTTAGCTTGGTTTATAGTGGTGGTTTTAAAATTGAAGCAGAGGTCAATTCGTTTCAATCGGTAAGGCTGTCTCTAGGAATTAATCCATTTGATTTTAACTGGGTTCTAGAGGTAGGCTCTGAGTTTCAGACGCCTGAGTCCGTGATGGTATTCTCGCAAAGCGGAATCGGTCAAATGTCGCGAACATATCACTCATTATACCGAGAACGTTTATGTAGAGGGAATTTCCGTGATAAAGAGCGACCAATTTTAGTGAATAACTGGGAAGCAACCTACTTTAACTTTGATGAAGATAAGCTACATGCGATCGCTGAAGAAGGAAAGGAAGTTGGAATTGAATTATTTGTGTTAGATGATGGCTGGTTTGGGAAAAGAGACGACGATACCACATCTTTAGGTGATTGGTCTGTTGATCATAGAAAGCTTCCAAATGGTTTAAAGCATTTGGGTGAGAGTATTAACAAAAAGGGTATGGAATTTGGGCTATGGGTTGAACCAGAGATGATATCACCTGAAAGTAACCTTTATAGAGAAAACCCAGATTGGTGTATCCATGTAGAAGGGCGAAGAAGATCAGAACATAGAAGTCAACTCGTCCTGGACTTAACAAGAGAGGATGTTCGGGAGTATTTGTATTCTACTCTAAAAGACTTGTTTCAATCGGCACCCATCCGTTATGTGAAATGGGATATGAATCGTAGTCTTACAGAGATAGGCTCAGCCAACTTATCAAGTGAAAATCAAGCAGAAACAGCACACCGCTATGTACTGGGCCTATATAGTTTATTAGAGCGAATTACATCTGAGTTTCCTGATATTCTATTTGAAAGCTGCTCAAGTGGCGGAGGTAGATTCGATCCAGGTATGCTCCATTACATGCCGCAAACATGGACAAGTGATAATACAGACGCTATTGAACGATTAAAGATTCAATACGGAATAAGCTTAGTCTATCCAATTAGTAGCATTGGTGCTCATGTTTCTACGGTTCCAAATCATCAGGTTCACCGTTTGACACCTCTTGATATACGAGGGGATGTTGCAATGTCTGGTACATTTGGTTATGAACTTGATTTGACAAAACTTACGAATGAAGAGAAACAAAGTGTCAAAGAACAAGTTGCTGCTTATAAAGAAATCCGACCGCTTATTCAATATGGAGATTTTTACCGCTTAAAAAGCCCATTTAATGAAAACGAAACGAGTTGGATGTTTGTGTCGAAAGATCAGAAGGAAGCCATTGTCTTTTTCTTTAGAGTATTGGCAGAGCCTGTACCTATTAGAAAACGAATTAAGTTAAATGGCTTGAACCGTAACTGGCAGTATTTTATTAAAGAACAAAATCGATCTGATTATGGAGATCGCCTCGAACAAATTGGATTGGATATACCTGTAATGAAAGGTGATTTTGTCAGTGTGATCTATTCATTAAAAGCAAAGACATAACCAACAATAAAAATGAGCAGATTATCCATTCAGAACATCCCGATAGAATCAAAACGAACCAACTTTCTTTGTTAATAACTTATATAGACGGGGCTTTCTCTAACTGTAGCTCTTATGAACCTTTACTTAATCTAGCTATAATTTTAGAATACTCTATTAATTAGTTAGGTGGATGAACTTCATGAACGTATTTATAACAGAGTTGAAGGTTAACCAAAAGAAGAACTGCGGTACTTTCTATTTAAGTGGGTTACCGAATGTAAGTTTTCAATTTAGCATAGACGAAAGCGGTTTTACTAAACTAAACCAAGAATTGATTTATGAATAGTAAGTAAAAACCATAGAGAACATAGTATTATTTGAGAAGATAGAAACTGTTTTAAAAGCAATCGTAAATCCCTAATACGTTAATGAATCGAAATAAAAGAAGCACTTGCCTGCAGGCAAGTGCTTCTTTATTAAGTTTCTATATCCGTCTTGCCAGTTGGGGTAAAAATAGGCTCGTCCGACACCGGAGTTGAAGCAAAGAAGAACAGCAATACCATAGTTGCAACTAGTAGTTTATTTAGATTTTTCAATGTCAACACTCCCTAACTGATTTTGTTTTGTATTCATTTGTAAGGCTAATTTAGCATAAGTCAAAGCTTGTCCTAATTGTTCTTTCTCTTCATAATATCGGCTAAGTTCCTCAGCCATTTCACTAGCGTCAAAATATAATTCATGACTTATTAACTGATTTATTCCCTCATTAATCTTTTCTTCATTAATTTGTCCATGGGTTCGTTCTATATATAAGTGATGATAAATAAGACGTTTTGCTTTATATTCAACATTATCATGCCGTTCTAACCAACGATCAACTTCTACTAATAAAGGCATAGCAGACCCTATATCATCAAGTCTTAGATGAACAAATGCTAAATCCGCTTTTGTTTTATTTCCAACCACGGTATGTTCATGGTTTCCAGTTTTTAAAGCCTGTTCAAAATAGGATTGTGCTTCACCTTGTTTGTTTTGTCTCACTCGATTTAATCCTAAACTCCTCAAAATTAATGAATGCACTTTAGGATAATCTTGTGCCTCAATTAGAGCTTTTATATATCTGGCTTCTGCTCGTTCGAAGTTCCCTAATTCAGAATCAATAGCAGCAAGCAATAAATAGCCATTAAGTTCTTTATTACGGTAGCTTTTATCTGTTTTAAATATCGTAATAGCTTGATTCAGATACGATACCGCAAATGTAAATTGATTGATTCGATAATATCCGTTCCCTAAACGCATATAAAATTCAGCACGTTCATAGTGATCTGAAACTTGATCTAAAAGCTTCTCAGCTTGGCCATAAAGCCTTACTGCAGATGTGTATCTTTCTTCATAAAATTCATATTGTCCCTTTAAAAAATAATACATGTACTTTAAGTATGGCTCTGTTTCTGAATGCTCTAAGCCTTGTTCTTGAATAAGTTCATTTGATTGTGGAGTTTGTATTAATAGGTTATATCGAAATAGAAGTAGATTATAATAAGCAATGACTTTATCGTCCGGCTCCATCTCTTGAATCATGCCTTTAAGTTCGTGCTTCAATACAGTTGCTTTTTCAAAATCACTTTGAATCATACAGCTATACCACTCTACGCATTTAGAACCTACTATCACAGCAGGTATTTGACCACTCATAGGCTTTTCTCCCTTCAATCTACTTATTTCTACTACCTATTATATCGGCAAATATTTTACATTTATATACTATTTATGTATTTCCCAATAGGAAGGGCTTTAAAAACGGAGTCCGTCTAAGGATAAGCGAATCAGATATATTGCTCATTGCTCCTGGTATCGAACCTCTGTCAAAATCGGAAGAAATCTGTCAGTAGATAACCAGTAATTGGAGTTAAGACCTAATGAAAGCAGATCTCGCATGTCTCTTTACAGCACCATTACTTATCATCAAACTTATAATTAACCCCCATCCGTAGGCCACCAAATAAAATAGTCGTTGTAATAACCCTCCAATTTCAAAAGGGGTTACAATCATCACAAAAAAACTAACAAACAAAACACTCAGAAGAATACAAGCTACGTACGAGAGCCCTTTTCCTTTATTAAATTTCATTGCATATAATCCAATTGCTGGTCCAATGACCATCATGGACAAAACACTAGGGATGGTATGCCATAGGAAATTAAGATTTGCTGGTATCACACTAAAACCAACACCCACCGCAAAAATAATAAGGCCGACATTTGCTAATTGAACAACTTGGCTCTTATCTACCTGTTGATAGATATAAATTGAACCAATGAGCAAGGCTATACTTGTTAGGAAAAACAAAACATTCACTACGTAAGCGTGAGGTGAACAGAGTTCATATGCTGCTAAAATATAGGTGTCTTTACCACACTCTGTTACACCTAAATCACTCATCGGTTGTTGAATCCAATGATAGGGTGCAGTGGTCGCGCGAATGGCGAATGGTTCATATAAGAAATACGCAATCGCAAAGATCCAGCTGCCTATTCCTAAGGATGCTGAAATTTTCATCATAACCTCCTATCCTACTAATTTCCTTTTTATGATTTAGTTAGGATATATCTTCTATTATATCGTTTTAAACCACTAAATTTAACCATTACGTTCAAACTTTTTAATTCTTATATTATTATGTAGCTGGTAGCGCATTTAAGTATTAAAACACCATGTAAATTGACTTGCGTCCATAACGAGTTAAATATCGAACTCACAAAGAATTGCTTGCTCGTATTCCTGTTTTAATTGAGGTGAACCCCTGAAAGTAGATGCCAGGAGTTTACTAGGTATTACTAGATTTCTAGGCTTAAACAGAATGACTGAAGCTTTTAATATGAGTGTATTAATGAAACAGCCCTTGAAAAATAAAAAGAACACCCGAGAAGAAATCGCGGATGTTCTGATATATTCGTTTATATTGAACTTAGGCTAAGATGGGTAATATTAGATCCCTTGAAGGGAACAAGTCATTTACTTTCTACCCTTTTTAAGCCCCCCCAAAAAAAGTTAGACATGTTTAATTACATAGACCAATTTCCTTACTCAAATAGCGATTCCCCGTTACTCCCTATTACATCCTTATACCAATAAAACGACTTCTTCCGATACCTCTCAAGCGTTCCGTTCCCGTCCTTGTCACGGTCCACATAGACAAAGCCATAGCGCTTTTCCATTTGAGCCGAAGCTGCACTAATTAAATCAATGCATCCCCAAGAAGTGTAGCCGAATACGTCGACTCCATCTTCAATAGCTCGGCCAACTTCTCTTAAATGGCCTTTATGAAAATCAATACGGTAGTCGTCATTAATCGTTAGTGTTCCGTTTTCTTCGATTGGATGGTCCAGTGCACCCATGCCATTTTCAGAGACGAACATTGGGAGTTCATATCGCTCGTAGTAAAAGTTCAGGATATACCTCAATCCCTGTGGATCAATTGGGTAGTTCCATTCTGAATACTCTAGATATGGGTTCTTCAATCCACGATAGAGATTTCCTTGAGCTAGCTCGTATTTGGATGGATCCTTCGCTACGGTTTTGCTATTGTAGTAGCTGAATGAGATAAAGTCGACTGTGTTCTTTAGGCTTTGATTATCATCTTCTGTTATCTCAAGTTTGATGTTGTCACGATCGAATAGACGTTTTGTATAGTAAGGGTACTCTCCTTTGGCATGTACGTGTACAAAGAGTGTGAGTTCCTGTTGTTCTTCCATTGCGTACGTTACGTCATCCGGATGACACGTCATTGGATAGCGTGGTGCCGATGCAACCATACATCCGACCTTGAAGTCTGGGTTGATGTCCCGTGCAATTTTTGTAACTAGTCCGCTTGCAACAAGCTGATGGTGAGCGGCTTGGTACATGTCTTGCTTACTTAATTGATCCCTTGGTGTAAGCACGCCTCCACCAAGTAAAGGCACGTGAGAGGTAACATTGATTTCGTTGAACGTCACCCAGTATGTCACTTTGTCCTTGTAACGTCTGAAAACCGTTTCTGCGTATTTCGCAAACAAGTTGATGAGCCTTCTGCTTCTCCAACCATCGTACGTTTTACTTAGATGTAACGGTGACTCATAGTGTGAGAGGGTAACCAACGGCTCGATATTGTACTTATGACACGTATCAAAGACACGGTCATAGAATGCAAGACCTGCTTCATTTGGAGCATCTTCTTCTCCTGTTGGGTAGATGCGTGTCCACGCAATCGACATCCGGAAGACCTTAAAACCCATTTCAGCCATGAGCTTGATATCCTCTTCGTACCGGTTATAGAAGTCAATTCCTTCTAGTTTCAGGTTGTCTTCTGTTGGTCCGTCTGTGACTGGACCAAATATGCCTTTTGGTAGGACATCCTGGACGGATAATCCTTTCCCGTCCACGTTATAAGCTCCTTCACATTGGTTGGCGGCTGTTGCGCCGCCCCATAAGAAGTCTTTTGGAAATACACTCATGCTTCTCAAACCCCTTCATACTATTATTTTACAGCTGTTAGAATGACCGTATCGTTTGTTGCTTCGTCTGTTTGTCCTTCAACCACATCAAGGTATTGACCGGTATTTGTTACGATAATAGGAGTCGTCAGTTCGTAGCCGGCTTCTGCGATCTTGTCCGCCTCAAATGTAAGAAGCGTCTCTCCTTTTTTCACTTGATCTCCTTCTTTAACAAAGGCTGTATAGAATTGTCCATCTAGCTTAACTGTGTCAATTCCAACATGAATTAATATTTCTAACCCGTCCTTGCTGACTAAACCAATCGCATGTTTTGTTTTAAAAACCATCGCGACTTCTCCATCAAATGGAGCGACTACTTTTCCTTCAGTCGGAGCGATCGCTATTCCTTTACCCATGGCTTCAGTTGCAAAGGCGTCATCATTCACATCTGATAGTTGAATTACACTTCCGTTTAGTGGGCTAAACACTTCTGTTCTCTGATTCATTTTTTCATTAATGCTAACGCTTGGTTTCTCTACTGTTTTCTTTTGTTCATCTCCATCTTGCTTTGTTTTCTCAGCGACCTCTTTAAATAAGATAAGATTTGCGATAAATCCAACAATAATAGCAATAATTAGTGTGATGATAGCGTTATAGAAGTTCCACATTGTTTCTCCACCCATATAAATCGGCAGTGAGAAGATATTAGATGTACCAGCTGAGTACGTTTTGATCCCTGTAATACAGCGTATAGTCCAAGCGACCCCGGCACCAATCATGGTAGCGGCTAGAGTTCTTTTATGTTGCAAGGTAATTCCGTATAACGCAGGTTCGGTAACTCCCATGAAACAAGATAGGCCTGTTGATGTTGCAAGTGTTTTTAACTTTTTATTCTTCGTTCTAACAGCAAATGCGATTACCGCTCCACCTTGAGCCATGTTATATGAAAGTGTTGCAGGTGTAAGAATGGAACCATATCCTACAGCTGCACGTTGTGTTGCTTGAACGGCACCAAGGCTATAATGCATTCCTGTCATAACTAGGAATGGTGCAAAGGTTGCAACTAAAAAGGGTACTAACCAGCTTGCTCTTTCATCTAAAAACGTAAAGCCTTGAGCTAGATACTCCCCAATAACAGCACCAATTGGCCCAAGTACAATTAATCCAATCGGTCCGACAACAAGAATAACAATCATTGGTACAACAAAGATTTTTACAACGTTTGGTGTAATCTTTTGCATAAATCTCTCAACATATGATTGAAGCAATACAATTAAAATTATTGGGATAACAGATGATGAGTATACGGCTAATTTAATTGGTATTCCTAGAAATGCAGCTTCAATTCCTTCTGTTCTAAGTGCTGTTAAGTCAGGGTGAAGAAGAATACCTGCAAACACTAGTGCAAGCAAAGGACTTGTGTTAAATTTCTTCGCTGCCGTAGTAGCGATTAAGAATGGTAGAAAGTAAAAGACGGCGTCGCCCATCAGATTCAGAATGTAGTAGGTCTGAGACTCTGTAGACATCCATCCAAAGTTTGTGCTTAACGCAAGGATCGCTTTAACCATCCCGGAACCAGCTAAAGCACCAACAATCGGGATAAAAATTGCTGCAATCACATCAAGGAGCTTAGCAAAGGCATTTTTATCGTCTTTTTCTGGCTTCTCATCACTGGTCATATTGCCTAGCTTGTTCACTTCATCGAACACGTCTTTGACATGAGGACCCACGATGACCTGAGTTTGTCCTCCCTTTTGTACGCATCCGACAACACCATCCATCTGCTTAATTTTTTCAATGTCAGCCAAACTATCATTTTTCAAGTTAAATCGTAAGCGTGTCACACAGTGGGTTAAGTTCGATACGTTATTCTCCCCACCAACTTGTTCAAGAATCTCTTTTGCGAGTTCTGTATACTTCATGTTCTTCCCTCCAGGATAATTGGTATAAAAAAAACACCTATATAATCATGCATGAAGAAGCATTACAATATGCTCATTCATACAGATCATCTAGGTGTTGCCTGCCTAACAGTTACAATCCATGATCAGATCTTATTTGGTTTTCTCGCATTGTTAAACGATTAATATGAAGAATAAAATATAATTGCTCTTCCGATGTCATCGATACATTCATCTTTGACATAAAATACGCATCTATTTTTAAAATACATTGATAGGTTTCTGCATATTTAGTCTTTACTTGAACGAATAGTTGGTTGTCGTCTTCAGAATCATAACGAACTTGTCCATGAATTCGCTGTAAAAAGTATCGAACATGCGTCACAAAACGACTATAGTTGATCGAGTCTTCTTCAATTTCAATATTGAAATGAAACTTAATAATATTTAGGATATCGAGAATCACTGCATTTTCACTATTTGCTTTCATATCTAAAGTGGAATCGAGATTTTGTCCGTTCACAAAATGAAGTGCAATAAAGCTAGCCTCATCCTCTGTTAACCTGACTTTCTCATAATAATAAATTGTATCCAAGCGCTTTTAATGCGACCTTAAATTCCTTGGGGTAGAATTTTTTGATTTCCCATAGGAATGCATTTCTCATATGCTCTCCTTGTCTATGACGATGGAGCGCATAATTAATGTGGTCGGTTAAGCCAATATAGATACTATCATTAAAAGTAATCTCCAGTTCCTTCTCCGCTTCCTTCACAATGCTATTGGTTAACTCCAGATGATTAATAGGAATCTCACCGACTAGATGTACAAAGCTATCCACCAGTTCTTTCGATTCTAGAGTGAAGATCTTATCTACTTTATCTTGGTCTACTTCATCTCCTCTTTCTTTCTTTCCAAATGCAAGTCCTCTACCAAGCAACACTTTCTCTACAAAATTCTCATCGTGAGCCAAAATAACATTATTGTTAAAGACTTTTTTTATACGCACGATGCCCCCTCCTAAATAAAAAACACCCAAATAACCATAGAAGTATCTCAGAAAAAATACTTATACATACGGCTACCTAGGTGTTGCCTGCTCGATGCAGTTACAATCCTAATTTATTATTTGAGGTAATTGTAAACGCTACAATTTTATTTGTCAATTCTTTTTGCGATGGTAAATTTAGAGATCTAAGAGTTTTTTGTCACGATATAATGGGCTTAGAAAGAACATTCAAGAAATTGATTCAAGGAATAACCACTATATATCATTTAAATGTTTGTTATGATCAACCTAGACAAAACCATCGGAGGAATAGCATGATATCATAATATGGATTTCATACGGTTATCTCTTACTCCTCAACCACATTTCATTCCATGAAATAAGCTTACAAAAGACAGTAGGTTATTTAGTTTGATTCATTCTCACATATGTTTAGTGTGTGGCTATAAAGGCTTAGATGAAGCTCCATATGATATTCTAGGTAACTGCAGCTACGAAATATGTAGTTGTTGTGGTTTTCAATTCGGTGTAGATGATGATGATTACGACGAAAATGGGACAATGTTGACTTCAAAAGAAGAACTGCATACTACATATAGAAAAAGTTGGATTTCAACTGGAGCTAAAGCATTCTCAGATTATTATCCAAAGAAGTGGTTGAATCGAGATGGTTCATTAAAAGACTCTGTACTAACAGCTCAGTTTAAAAATATAGTCATTTAGAATTGATTCTACTCCATTAGCTTTTATAAATTTCTTATTCAAACACGCTCGATTCAATTTCTTTCTCCTCAAGAAACTTCTCGATCTTCGCCTGTTCTTTTCCATTCACAATATCAGGTGTACTGCCTAGCTCTTTTAGGTTATCAATAGTAATTTCTCCATCAATTAATTCATAAATTGTGTCGTCAAACTCAATAAGGTATTGATTTAGCGTTGTGATATAGTCACTGATATGCTCTGACTCATCCTGATACCCATCTGGTAGGGTATTTGCAGAAATATATGCAGAGAAATTCAGATCGTTTTCTAAAAGGAGCAGATTTATTTTTTTGTAGGCTTCAGCCTCGTTCTCATCTAGCTCTTCCTCTGAATCTAGAACCACTTCATATATAAATCTAGCTCTATGCAAATCACCGCTGCTATCTAAATAAGTCTTTAGACTATCCTTTATTTCCTCTTCAGTAATGGATTCATTGGTCTGATCCGATTCTGCAAAGATTTCGATATCTTCTATATCTATAATCTCCGTACTCTCAACCACTTCTGTTTCTGCTTGATTACATCCAGCTAATACGACCAAACCAAATACTCCTAGTAATCCTTTTTTCACATTAACCCTCTCCCTTTTACCATAGCTATATTCCATTTAAGGAGGTGAATGAATAACTTCATAAATGCTCGTGCGATATAGTAGCCGACGACAGCTAACACGGAGCCAATGGCTAATAATCTAATGACTTCATATACTTCAGGCCATCCAAGTGTGTGAAACCCATTTACAAAGCCCATTACCACTAAGATCACCGGTGAGACGAGCATAATTGGAACACCTACAACAAACAGTAAAATAACTGGAGAAAAAATAAGTATAAAGAATAAGCTAGCAATCACTAACATAAAATTCATGACACCTAAGCCCATAATGGATAATACAGCGTTCGAGATACTTTTAATGTTTTTTTGCTCTTCTACTTTTTGTATTGCGTTCTCCGCATTTAGTTCTTTTGCAATCTCTTTAGGATCTCCTAGTTTCCTAGATATGGTGTCCTCGCTCTTCTGATCACTGGCGCCTTCCGCATAATGCAAGGAATAATCCTGAAGAATGTCTTCCTTTTCTTCGTCAGACATGTATTTCAAATTCTTTTTTAATTCGTTTAGAAAGTCACGTTTGTTCATTTTGATCACTCTCCCTGATAAAAAAGTCGATAATATGAGTAAACTCTTTCCATTCTGAGGTCAACGCTCTAAGCTTCTTTTTACCAATGCTAGTGATACGGTAGTATTTCCTAGAAGGTCCATCTGCAGATGCTTGCTGATACGTTGTTACGTATTCTTCTTTGACCAGTCTGCGTAAAATCGGATACACGGTCCCCTCCGTAATATCCATTCGATTTGATATCTTCTTTACTAATGAATAACCATACTCATCATTTTGATTAATGATTAACAAAACGACTAATTCTAATACGCCTTTTTTAAACTGAACATTCATAAATAACCACCATTACTAATTTATGTTTATAGTATATACTTCGGTACTGTGTAATGCAATGTAGTATGGTGAAAATTTCTTATTTTTGAGTAATTTACAAATTTAAGTTGGTTTTAAGACCACTTAAGAGGTATTATTCATTTATTAGCATGTGGTTTATGACACGTGGATGTATTTTGATATAGGTGGTTTAACTAAAACAGAGCTTCTTGAGGATTTCCAACAACACTCCTCTATAATATAGATTCTTAGAATTGGGGAGGTAAGAGGTATGAATTTATTATGTGCATCAGATGAAATAGAAGATTATCAAGTTGAGACTACAGAGTTAAATTACTCCCATCCATTAATTAAGGAAAAAATAACCAATTATTTCATCCAGCTCAAACAGAGATAGAAAAGGCTACAGCCGCTTTTGAGTTTGTTCGAGATGAGATCTCTCATTCCTGGGATATTCAGGGGAGCCGTGTGACATGTATAGCATCAGATGTGTTGTTTTATAAAGAGGGCATCTGTTATGCGAAATCGAACCTTCTCGCAGCCTTATTACGCTCGCAACAAATACCAACGGGCTTCTGTTATCAGAGATTAATGCTGTTTGATACTCCAGAGAAAGGTTATTGTATTCATGCTTTAAATGCGGTTTATTTTACATCACTTAATAAATGGGTAAGGTTAGATGCCCGAGGGAACAAAGAGGGAATTGATGCACAGTTTTCGATGAATAAAGAGTCCTTAGCTTTTTCCATACAGGAGAACCTAGGAGAAAAAGACTACCCTACGATTTATTCAAGACCACATCCTGAAACGTTAGCTGTGTTAGAAAGGCATACGAATGCAATTGAGATGTATAAGCTTTATTTACCCGAGTCTTTATAATTAATCCTGTCTCTTAAATAAATTGAAACCAGAATAAATAATTAGAGCGACATCAATGCCCATGTTCATATTCACTAAGTCCGTCCCGAAAGCGAGAGCATAAACAAGATTTAAACAGATAACGCCTGTACTCATTAGAAAAAGAATAGAGAAGATTATTTTGTCTAATCGGAACTGTTTTCCTAATACATCTATCAATGAAGTCCCTCCTCTTACATTCATTTGTATCCACTTCATCCTGTATTTTAACTGTACCAGAAACCAATTGCTATGGTTCCACGTATTTTATCAAAGCGAGGCGTTTATCAAGAGGTTACTGGTGGAGGTGAAACGAAAAAATAGAAGCACCAACCACATCCATGGTTGATGCTTCTATATCTTTCATTTCTTCCGTCGAATTCCCATCGGCTGATTTGCACCCTCTGGCCATTCGTCTTTCTTAAGCAATGGAAGCTTTGCTATCTTCTCATGAACCGTTGTTGGGAATGGAAGCTGGACGTCCTATACTTTCATCCATACCCATCACCATTTGTTCGCTTGTGGCCACGGTATTCCCTTCGCCATCCTTCATCTCAAACCAAAGGTGCATACGCTTGGAATCCGCGTCCAGGAGTTTGATAACGACCTGTAGGGTTTGACTTTCATGTACTTCAGACACATATTTCAGATGAGCCTCGAGTGTGAAAATGGTGTATGCCAGTTCGGCTCTACCTGCCGCGTCCAATCCAATGTGATCCATGAGGGCATCTAAAGAGAGACTAAACACTTTTGCATAGGCGGCGTCATTCATGTGGCCGTTATAATCGACCCAGTCTGTTTGCACATTTCCTGTCCAGACAGTACTCATTTGCGCACCAACTTTTCAGATGGCCAGAAGCCTTCTTCATCGAGGAGTTCCATTAATTTAATTAAAAAGCGATCTCTGCGCTCTTCTAGCTCTTGAATGTTGCTGTCCCCACTTTGTGTGGCAGTACCTTCAATGACCTTACCTCTTAGTTCTTCTGTAAGTTCAGGAGCAACGAGCCTTGTCCATGGAAGCTTCAAGGCAGGTCCGAATTGTTCAAGCATATGCGCCATGCCTTTTTCTCCACCGGCCAAATGCAGCGTTAAGAAAGGCCCCATGAGAGCCCAACGAAGTCCTGGTCCGTATACTATCGCCGCATCCACTTCTTCTGTTGTGGCTACACCGTCATTGACGATATGAAGGGCCTCTCTCCATATGGCTTCCATTAGTCGATCACCAATGTGACCATCAATTTCACCAGACATGACAAGTGGTTTCATCTTCATACCATCATAGATCTCACGCGCTTTTTCTAATACTGAGCGATCGGTCTTTTTGCCTCCCGCTAGTTCAACTAGAGGGATTAGATAAACTGGGTTAAACGGATGCGCTACGATGATTCTCTCAGGGTGATGGTGACAGTTTTCTTGCAGGACTGACGGCATATAACCCGATGTACTAGAGGCAATTATGGCCGTAGCTGGCGCATGCTCGTCTGCCAAAGAAAGCACTTGTTTCTTTAGCTCTTCTCGTTCAGGTACGTTTTCCTGAACAAGATCCGCGTCCTGCACTGCTTCTTCCAGCGTCTCGACAAATGTAACGTTATCCATTGAAGCGTTATTTGCCATGCCGTAGTCTGTTAAGCTATCCCACACCCCGGTCAAATACTCAATTGTCTTTTCTTCTGCACCGGAAGCTTGGATCAAATGCGCGTACTTTATGTCCGTTAGCTAGGAATCGCGCAATCCACCCGTTTCCAATCACGCCGGTTCCAATAACCGCCATTGTTTTTTGTGTCATAGTAGGAAACCTCTTTCTATTGATTAAACTTTTTAAGTTTTAGTACTTCACGTGCTTCTTGAGGAGTCATTGGCTCAAGATCTACCTCTTTAAGAGCACCTACAGCCTTATCTACTAACTGAGCATTGGTTCCAAGTACACCTTTTTCAAGATATAAGTTATCCTCTAGACCAACTCGAACATTCCCACCAAGCTTTGCGGCTTCAATCACAATTGGTAGCTGCATCCGTCCAATACCAAACGCAGACCATGAAGCACCTTCTACGATTCGATTTCTCATATACTCAATCGTTTCCGCATCTGCTGCTGCACCCCAAGGAATACCTAAGCAGAATTGGTACATTGGGTTCCCATCAATGAGTCCTTCATTAATTAACTGCTCTGCTAATCGAATTTGGCCCGTATCAAAGATCTCCAACTCAGGCTTCACTCCGCTTTGTTGAATTAGTTTCGCATGCTCACGTAACCAGCCTGCCGGGCCAAGATAAATTTGGTCGCCGAAGTTTAAGCTTCCACAGTCCAATGTACAGATCTCAGGAAGTAAAGTTCCTACAGGTTCATGCCTCTCTGCAGGGGTCTGAATATCACTACCTTCTCCTGCCTGATAAGGGTTCTCTGAATCAGGTACGAAATCTCCTCCACCACCTGCTGTGATATTGATAATGACGTCTGTTTCGTGTTCTCGAATGCGTTCGACCACTTCACGGAATAAAGCGAGGTCATGACTGACTACTCCCGTCTTTGGATCACGGACGTGAATATGTGCAATCGCTGCTCCTGCCTTTGCGGATTCAATAGCCGCCTCAGCAATTTCCTTTGGTGTGACCGGTACGTGCGAGCTTTTTGCAGTTGTATCTCCGGCCCCTGTGACCGCAGCTGTGATGATTCGTTTGTTTTTCATGTTTGAGTACCTCCTGAGTGATTTTTTAAATTAGGTTCTTTAAAAGGAACAATGTTTAAGATTTCACCACTATCAAAGAATTCAACTAAATTCTCGACCCAATTATAGTAAGCGACACAATCATCTAGCTGTTGTTTTAACGAGTGGATTCTATCCTGTATTTCAAGAGAGGGTTCCCCTTCAATTGACTGTTCCAACTTCTTTATGCGCTCACGAAGTCCACGTTCAAGAATGACATTTTTCTCGGCAACTTCTTTCCAACTAGTTGTGAAAAGTGAAATGAATGATTGCACATCCTTTTGTTTAGGAGCGTTTGACTCTGCAGTTTTGTTTTCCCCAGTATGAAGCTCGCTCATCCTCTGCATGACCTGACTCATGTTCGTCTCATCCGTGCCTGTAGATTCATTTGACGACTTCGGCTCATCATTCTTATACATACTCTCAAATAAAAGACCTACAGCTGAAGAGAATTCAAACGTGACCATCTCATCTGCGATCTCACTTTCTATCTGCTTTATTTTGCTTACTATTTGTTCATTTGATATCGAGTTCAAAAGTGTCTCCCCTTAACGAAGAACTAAAACCATTCACTACATTATCTTAATTTTGTAATGCCTGATGAAAATTCATACAGTTTGTAAAGTTATTATTGCACAAATTTTATCAAACAGGTCGTTTTTTTTCAACTTTTATCTTTAGGTAGGTGAGAAAACGCACGATATTTTTAGGTGATTGGTTCCATATTCAATCATTTGAAAGAATAATTAATTGTAATAAACAAGAAAACAAATAGAAAGATTATCTAATTTCCATATTGTTTCAAATTCAATCACTAAGGGTATCGACGGGTAAAAGGAGCATAGGGGGTTAAAATGTCATTTCTAAACAGAAAATCACGCCACTTACAATTTCAAAAAGTGTTAGCTGGTATGGTTGTTTTTCCAGTTATTGCGATACTGGGGTTTCTTAATGTGATTCCCGTTTCCACGAGTCTGGCTTGGGTTGCGTTCGTTGCATTCATTGTCTGTTTACTTGTTTTTATAATCTCGTTTAACGGCAAGGCTCCAGTAGATGAAAAGTAGCAAAAGATAAGAATTAAAATGATGAAAGGAGAATTTCACAGTGAAGAAATAGAGGGGAATCTAGAAATGCCAGATATTCATGAGTACCCTTACGTTTTATGAAGATGGTCAATTTTCTATGAATTTCAAGGGAAAGAGAATGACGTATCAGAAGAACGAATACGTGAGGTACAACCAGTGGTAACTGAAATTTTTTAAAGCCTGTCTGAACAGGCTTTTTAGGAATTTACCTTTTTGCAATCGTCCTCCACAACTGAAGCACAGATAAAAACACTCCAAGTCCTAAGAATATAAATTTCAAATTCATCTCCATTCCATAAACAGGTCCCAGAAAAACGAAAAGATGGGGCCATGGCATAAATGTTCCTTGCGTGACCACTTCGGTTAGCGTATATGTAGCGACGATGGCTATTGTCAGTTCAAGGCTCTCTATAAGGGTTAATAATGCAAGTCCAATAAGTTGATAGAAGACAAATAATATAATAAGGTGCGCAATGATTGTTCCATCAAAAAATTCCGCCTCATTCTTCCAACTAATAAAACCTACAAAAAGCAGTAGGACAAATCCATGAAGAGAGACGTACCGACCTATATCTACAAGTACTTTTTTCTGATGGATTGGAACTAATGTGTCTTTTGCTCCGTCCTCATAGAGGCTGCTGTAAAGACTAATTAAATGCAAGCTAGCCATGGGAATGGCTATGCCTTGCAGGAAGGCATATGTTAAATAAGGATCTGAAAAACCTCGCCATATTATCAAAAGTAATGTAAGAAGGTAGCCCACGAGAGGAATGAAATACAATGACCCGAGCAGCTTCAAATCGAATCTAAAGTAATAAAGAACTCTATTCATGACGTACCTCTTTAAGTAAGGCTAAGTATCCGTCCATTAATCGTGGCTTTACTCTACTTCCTTTGTCCGAATTCTCGGAAAATACTCTCACATTAATATGAGTATCTTCATCATCCATCTGAATCACGTCCTCAGAGTAAATAACTTGATCCAACTCCTCTGGTTTCACGCTAATCTCATAAATGATGTCTTTTGCCAGACTCTTTAGTTCTGATGGTGTGCCTTCAAAAAGAACATGCCCTTCCCGAATGATTCCAATATGGGTACAAAGGAACTCAATATCTTCAACGAGATGAGATGAAATAATTACGGTATGGGTTTGACCTAGTTTTTTTAATAGATTGCGAAAGCGAATGCGCTCTTCAATGTCTAAGCCTGCTGTAGGTTCGTCGAATAACAAGACAGAAGGATTCCGCAATAGAAGCTGGGCTATACCTACCCTTCGCCTCATTCCTCCTGATAACGCCTTCATTTTTTTGTGTGTATATACACTTAAGTTTACGTCCTCCACTACTTTATTAATGATGGTAGGAATGTTAATCGGTTTTTCTCCTTGGAGATGGGCTATATGCTCTAACACTTCATAAATTGTTAACTCCGGATAGACCATAAAATCTTGAGACATATACCCGATCACGTCGGTTCGTTTGACATAAGAGCTTCTACTAATAAGATCATCATCTGCATACACGTTACCATCCTGAAAATCTTCTAAACCAGCTAAGACTTTCATTAACGTCGTTTTCCCCGCTCCATTCGGTCCGAGTAACCCGTACACACCAGTAAACGACAACTGAACATCAGTTAGGATGTATTGTTTACGTATGAACTTTGTTAGACCTTTAACTGCTATATTCATTGTGCTTTCATCTCCTCCATCAGGCTAGTAACCTCAATCCAAGTCCATGACTCATCCATATCCGTGTACCACGCATCTAAAAAGGATCTCTTGACATCAATGGATAAGGCGTCAAAATCAGCATAGAGTTGATTAAATGCAGTCTCTAGATCATCATCAAATCCCATTGCATCTACACTAAGTCCTGGCCACTCAACTTCTACGTTTAATTCCCCTCTAATAAATTGGCTTGTCATATTGGTCCACTCAAAAAAGAGTTCTGTATTCCCTCTTTTCGGAATCATTAATTCAATTAAATTTTTCTCGAAATCTTTGCTTGTATTAAAATCAACCACTGAAGTTGTGCTATGTGTTTGATAGATCATGTGGTCTTTCGTCAGAAGAGAATTCAATCCATAGTTAGAAAACACAACTTTTTTCGGGATCTCTTGAATATCGATCGTCATCATTGCTTGCAGCTCATCGATGATTAATTCCCAGTGAGTTAAAACTTCACTCACTCGTTCCTCCATCTTGACCCAATCTGATGGATAGGTAATTTCATAGTCATTATAGGTGAGTTGCTTGGCCTTGCCCTCTTAAAAGAGTGACTGCTTGTGCTTCTCCTTCATAATGGTCACCTTTCAGTTCTAGATTTGTGAATAGGATACGATCAGTCTTCACCTTAAACTCATAGACCTCAGGGGTAAAAAGAGAATCGCTTAATTTAGGATATGAATTCGGCATATATGGATTAGCTTTATCAATGTACATGTGTTCATGAGATCTCTTTGGATACCATGCATAGTTAGCAAGGAGCGTTGTTTTGTTTGCACTATAAGGGATATATGAAGTATCAACCAACTGGTAAGATATTGACAAACTCTCAAACTCTTTTGTCTCACTATAAACCTTTATGATATCTCCCTCTCTTTCGAATAGAACCTCACGATTATCTATGCTAACTGATACTACTGGATAGGCGTGATACAACTGAAAGGTAGGAGTGTTTGTATGTGTCTTATTGAATGTAATAGATGCATCGACTTTATTTTGATTCATATTAATTTGATAGCTTTTAATCTCGTAATCTAAGTCGGTAGGAGCTTCCCTTAGGCTTTGATAATATGAAGTTTCTTCTGTGGCAGCAAAATTGAATGAGTTCTTGCTGAAGTGTAACACTCCATAACCTGAACCTATAGCCAAGACAAATAAAATGAGCGCACTGATCCACGTCGCTCTTTTCTCTCGGTTAACTGAAGTCCACTTAACGGCTAAGAGTAAGATTATGATTGTAAGCAATAAGAACCAAGTCAATAATGTAAGCTCATTTCCAACGTCAAGATTAAACCCTATATAGGAAAGGTAAATTAGATGCATGCTCTCTGGACCAATGCTTAATAGGGGAAACAAATCATTGGCCGATACTTGCGTAAAAAAGTCTCGAAAAATCTCCTGGTTTATCACTCCTGTAAACAACCAAATCATAAGAATCGCGATTATGGCAATCTTTCGTTTTTCAAAAATTATCGCTACCAAGATTCCATAAAAGAAGAGAAGAATGATTGGTCCTAGCATATAAACGATTAAAAAACGCAACAAAGACAGATAAAAAACAGAAAACTCAATTCCAATCAATGCATACACACCTGAGTACATCATAAAAACAAGGAATGTTATACCTAGCTGAAGAACAACGTGAACAAGTAGCAGTGCGCTCATTTTTTCGAGCATGATCTTATAGCCATCTACAAAGATATTCTGTATACCGTACAAGATCTCATTTGAAAATAACCGATAAAAGAAGAGTATGTAAAGGATTGAAACGGCTTGAACAACAACTACAATATCAGCCGGTAGTTGTCCGTAATCTTCTTGATCAAACCATGTGTTTAGATATAAATAGATTCGACTGATAATCAGGATAATAGCCATCAAACTAGCTATTATATATAACTTACTTTTCATTACTTGTCTGAAGTAAAAACGAAACAGATATCTCCAACGCATAAAACACCTACTTATATTGGATAAGAAAATGAGGCATAGCTCCTTCTCTTATGAGTATCCTTCAATTTACACATGGTAAAATAGTCTCAAAATGCTTTGTTCTTTCTTATATTTCTTCATTAAATCCCAAATTCCTCCAACAAAAAAGCCGAAATAGACATCATCGTCTACTTCGGCTTTTCGCTTATAAAACAGCCCTCTAACATTTGATTAGGCTTAGCTCGTCACTCGTTTTTTCCTAATGCTTTTCGTAATAACCTTCTCAATCTCCACAATCACAAACACAATCAGACCCATTAATAAGGGAATGCCCCATTCTGAGAGATCAATTGGTGCCGTTTGAAACACCGTATTCATAAACGGAATATAGGTGAGGCCCAGCTGCAGCACAATGAGAATACCTGCAACTAAAAACACCGCTTTATTTTTAAAGAAATCTTTGTTGAACGCAAAACCGAGTTCACTTCGGCAGTTAAACAAATAAAACAGTTGTGCCATCACAAACATTTGTAAGATGACTGTTTGCAGGTCACTGCCGCTGTAGCCTTGGTTTTGCATAAAGGTGTTCATCCACAACGTTCCGATACCAATCATGATGGAAACGTATGAGATTCTAAACAAATAATATTTTGACAGTAATGATGATTTAGGATCACGAGGCGGCCGGTCCATGGAGCCTTTTTCCAGATGTTCAAAGGCAAGTCCGAGGGAGACGGTAATGGCCACAACCATGTTGACCCAAAGGATTTGAACGGGAGTAAGCGGCATGGTCATCCCTAAAAAGATACTCGCGATTATGAGAATACCTCCCGCACCATTTGTTGGCAGAATAAAGAGGATCGTTTTCTTTACATTATCATAGACCCTTCTACCTTCCTCCACTGCATGAACAATCGTTTGGAAGTTATCATCGGCCAAAACCATCTTCGCAGCGTCCTTGGTCACTTCGGTTCCTTTAATACCCATCGCTACCCCAATGTCTGCACGCTTAAGGGCTGCTGCGTCATTCACGCCATCACCTGTCATCGCACAAATGTGACCAAGCTTCTGCAATGCTTTTACGAGGCGCAGCTTATTCTCTGGGTTGGTTCTTGCAAAGATGTGGGTAGACTCTGCAGCTACCTCTAGCTCTTCGTCGGTCATTTTATCTAATTCGCGACCGGTTAATGCGCGTGTTCCATCACCAATACCAAGTTGTTTGCCAATGGCTTTTGCCGTATCTGCATGGTCTCCGGTAATCATTTTTACTTGAATACCTGCTTTGGTACACGTCTTAACAGCTTGCATGGCTTCTTCTCTAGGTGGATCAATAATTCCTGCGATACCAAGGAAGTTCATGCCTTCATCTAGATCATGATGACCAATGGAATCCATATCTGCAGAAACCTTTTTATAGGCGGCACCTATGACCCGTTCCCCTTCTTTTGCACGAAGGGACATCTGGTCTTCCCAATAAGAAAGGTTGAAATCGGCTTGAGTGTTTTTCTGAACCATTTCAAAAACGCGGTCAGGAGCCCCTTTCACAAAGATAAAACGTTCCTGGTCCACTTCGGCGAGAACCGCCATATACTTATATTCCGAATCAAAAGGAATTTTAGATATGATTTTGTAACTAGGCATCTCCATATCAGACTTGCGGGCAAGTGTTAAAAAGCAGCCATCTGTTGGATCGCCGTCAATTGTCCAATGCCCTGTCTCATTCTGACGTAAATTGGCGTCATTACATATCTGTACACTAGCCAGGAAGCGCCTCAGCACTTCATCTGCATCTTCCGTACGCTGTTCACCATTTAACGTAATGTCGCCATCTGGAGCATAACCTGTGCCAGAAACGTCATATTTCGCTGCTGTTGTCTCAACATTGGTAACCGTCATTTCATTTTTGGTTAGTGTTCCTGTTTTATCTGAACAAATCACTGAAACGGAACCAAGTGTCTCTACAGACGGTAAACTCCGAATAATGGCGTTACGCTTCGCCATACGCTGTACACCTACAGCAAGAATGATCGAAAGAACAGCCGGTAGTCCCTCTGGGATAGCAGCCACTGCTAACGCGATAACAGAAAGCAGCAGTTCACCTGCTGGGAAGTCCCTGATAAAGTAACCGAATAAAAACATCACGACCGCGACACCAACCACAAACAGTGCAATTGTTTTTCCAAATGCACCAATCTGGCGTAATAATGGCGTCTGCAAATCCTCTACATCTGAAATCGCTTGGTTAATCTTGCCAAGTTCTGTTTCTGCACCAATCGCTGTCACAATCCCGACGCCACTGCCCGCAGCGACAGATGTACCTGAAAACGCCATGTTGATTCGGTCATTTAAGACTGTATCTGATTCAAGCACCTTCAATTCTTTGTCTACAGCCGTCGATTCTCCAGTGAGTGCTGACTCTTCAACCCGTAAGTTATGAGCATCCACTAGTCGGAGATCAGCTGGTACTTTGTCGCCGGCACTCAAAATCACCACGTCTCCAACAACCACCTCGGCTGCATCAACTTCCAGACGTTCATTATTTCTTCTTATATTTGCCGTTAAACTAAGTAGCGCTTTGATCCCATTTAACGCTTTTTCCGCTTGATTCTCTTGGAAATAGCCAATAAATGCATTAATTATGGTTACTAGCAAGATGACGCTAGTATCTATGTAATGACCTAACAGAGCGGTAATAACAGCTGCCCCAAGTAGTACATAAATAAGGACATCATTAAAATGGCTTAAGAATTTTTTGATTTTCGATTCTGCTTGTTTCTCGGGAAGTTCATTGCGTCCATCCTTCTCTAAACGCTTCTGGGACTCCTCAGTGGATAATCCTGTTTCTTTCTGTGTACCTAGAGCTTGTTCTATTTCATCTACATCCATGTTATACCACTTGTTCTCCAAATTCCTCACCCCGTTTCACAGATTAATCAATTTCTATTATACACAGAGAAATGTTGGATAATGCATCCATCCACACTCTTCTATAGTATTACTAACTGATTAACATAAAAAGCGTACTTAAGCTGATTGTTTGGAAAAGAGGATGCTGGGATTTGAATTTAATACTCTTCAACCCATACTAAAATCATCCAATGATGATACGATTGATCAGGAAAATTTAGTATAATGTAGCTAGAGGTGAAATGATTGTTAAAACGAAAATTCCTTGCTGCATTGATCACTTTTGTACTATCTACATTATGTATTGCTTTAATGTCTCCTCCTTCTACAATGTTAGGTGACGAAAGACATCTTATTTCTGATTTACACATTAGCGGCTTATACGTGTTGGGTGGTATCCTATTCTACCTTCTACCTGTAACTTTTTTGATTGAATGGATTACATACAAGGCTAGTTTTGCTCGATTCGCGTTATCATTAAATTTACATCTCCTATTCAGTTTTCTAACGGTTTTCTTCTTATTGCTTCTTTTTGTGTTTGCTATGCTTGTGTTCGCCATATACTTTATCACTGATGAATGTCTTAGAATGCTTGATAAAAAGGGTCCACACAAACTAAGCAAATATATGCTTCGTCCATTTAAACGATTGATCTAAGCTTGTCCAAGCTTTGCGAAGATGTCCTTTAATTCATCAATTGTTTTTGGCAGGTAGCTTTGATCTAGTTGAAATTCAAACGCTAATTTATTTTTCACACTTGGTAGGTCTTGAATATACCCCTCCACGTTCAGTTGACCGAGTGAGTGCAAGGTCACTTCAATATAGAACGACTCTTCTACATTTGAGAAAATGACCTTGCCTTTTAATTCTTGATAGACCTCATTCAGCTCTTGATATAGTAAATACACGTTTTTCAATGAGATCCATATACCCGCTTGATGCACGCAATACTTTCCACTTTGGATGGTTAATTCGCTCTCAACCTCATCATAGATATCCTGCACGTCTGTCTCATGATGAGGAATGGTTATTTCAATAATGTTTGGGCTTTCCCCAATTTTAAATGTATGAGCCACTATGTTTAAAACCTCCACGTTGTATAACTCTTTCTAAACACCTGCAGTGATTTGTCCCTTAAACACCGTCATTTCCGGTCTAATACGTCTCGCCACCAGTTCTGCAGAGGATTCGGCTGGAACAAGTATAAAGCTCGCTTCGTCCCCTTTTTTTAGCCACTCTGGTCTGCCTTCTTTCGTTAAGCATGCCTTGGGACACGTAATGTAGTTTAAGCTTTGGGCTAACTCCCATTCGTCACTCCACCTTGAAGCTTCTGCTAGGCGGCTTACTCTTTCGATAAGATCACCATTGCCAAATGGAGACCAAAGGTCAAAGATGTTATCACAACCAACTAATACCTTCACTCCTTGCTCCTCCAAAAATGCTACAGGAGGAAATGGTCTGCTGATCGGTACACTTGTGATAATCGTAATCCCTGCTTTCGCTAACCAATCGGTTGTCTCCTTGAGCTGCTTTGGTGGAATATCTGCTAGACCAAAGGCATGACTTATGAATACGTTCTGCTGCAAATCAGCTTCTATCACTAATTGAGCAAGTCGTTTCATTGTGAAGGTTCCCAAATAATCAGCATCATGTAAATGCAGATCAATGCCTACTTGAAATTCCTTTGCCAATTGAACCATGGTCTGCAATGATTTCTCGATATCGCCGTCCACAGAGGCTGGATCGACTCCTCCTATATAGCGAACCTGATTATATGCTAAAGCTTTCCGTAAAAGCTCGATGGTTTCGTCTTTTAAGAGGCCATGCTGTGGGAAGGCAACGATTTCTACGTCTAGTTTATTCTCAAACGTTTGGATCGCTTTGATGACTTCCTCTAGATTCGTAAGACCAACCTCTGGATAGATATCAACATGCGTCCTTACATGAGTCACACCATTTTGAACATACGTATCAAGCAGTCGTTCTGCTCGTTCCTGTGTTGTTGTGTTCAGGTGTGGGAGGATACTCTTTTCCAATTCAAAGCGTTCAAAAATGGACGTTACTCTTTTCACAGGGCGCCATTTCTCTCCAAGTAATGTCTTATCAAGGTGACAGTGCTTTTCAACTAAGGAAGGTAATAAGAGCAATCCTTTTCCATCCATCTGTGTTTCGGCCTCATCCAGACTATCGCTAGTCGGAAGGACCTCTTCCACCAAGCCATTGACGATCTTCACATGTATAGACTCCGTTTTTGTTCCAACGTAGTGTCCTTCCTCCTGGTGAAAACCTGATTCGATTCTGACGTTTTTGAGCCAATATGAATCATTCATGAGTCTGCCCCTCCTCTAGATCCATCTTATTTACAATCATTTCGCCTTTAAAAAACACAGCTTTTCTCTCTGCACGTCTTGCCACAGCCTCTGCACTACATGTCGCATCAACGAATACGAAATCAGCTGGTGTAACAAGTGTTGGCCAGACCCTGCTTCCTTCCTGGTCAAGAGGTGTTTTATGTCCCGTAATAAAAGTGAGAGCTTGATGTAAGGAGTTCTCATCCTTCTTTCCAAACCGTTCAGCATAAACAGTCGCTTTGTCCAAGCTATCGCCAGTCCCAAATGGAGACCAATGATCGGTAATGCTATCCGCACCTAAAGAGATATTCACTCCTTGTTTGTGAAGAAAAGGTATGGGAATCGTTTTACCTAGAGAGACAGTGGAGGTAATGTCTATTTTCTGTTCATTTAGAATCTGAGCCATCTCTGACAGCTCACTCTCACGAATATCTGCAAGCGCCAGAGCATGACTTATGGTAACGCGTCCTTGCATCTTTGCTTCTTTTGTAAGAGCAGCAAGACGCTTCATCGTAAACAAGCCTAGATGACCGCTATCATGTAGGTGTAAATCGATGCCTGCATCCGCCTGCACAGCTAATTCCATCATGGTCTGTAAGGAATGTTCAATGTCTGTGTCAATGGTTGCAGGATCCACTCCACCAACAAATGAAGCTCCATTTTTTAATGCTTCCTGTACATAAATACGTGCTTGTCCTCTAATCAAGCCTTGCTGTGGGAAGGCTACAATCTCAATATCCGCTTTGTCTTTATAAGTCTCTCTCGCCTCAAGTGTTGCTTCTAACTGATGAAGTCCCTCTATCTGACCGACATTGCAGTGAGTACGAATGGTTGTTGTGCCTGAGTGAATCAGTAATTCAATGAGCTTTTCTGCACGCTCCTTTGTATAGGGTCTTAATTGTGGCAGTAATTGTTCTTCTTCCTGCAAGCGAGTAAAGATCCCACCTGGCGCGTTTGAAGGAGCCTTCCATGGACCACCATAAAACGTCTTATCTAAATGAATATGCATATCTCTAAACGATGGCATGAGTAATAAACCTTTTGCATCAATGTAAGTCACATTCTCTTTTGGTTGTTCTTCTTGTATCTTCACAATAGAACCTGATTCTATTTGAAGAAAGTAACGCTTTGTCTCAGTACCAACGACTTCATCATTCTGATAGATAAAGCCTGTTTCAAGTGAAACATTAAAGATCCAATATGTAGACGTATTCATTTGTACCCTCCTATAGAGCCTTTATCAAATGGTAGCACACCCTGTAAGGATTTCATTATATGAATAAAATGGAGTAAAGTAAGGTTTATCATATAGTAACAATGGTAGAGGATGAATGAGGATGGATATTAAGCAATTACGCTACTTTAAAGAGATCGTCGAGCAAGGAAACATCTCAGCCGCAGCAGAAAAACTATATATGTCTCAGCCCCCTTTGAGCCAGCAATTACGCTCATTGGAACAGGAACTAGACACGCTACTATTTCATCGACATGGACGAAGGCTTGAATTAACAGAGGCTTGGACGTTCTCTCTACCAATACACCATAGAAATCCTGCAGCTGACAGAAGAGGCCAAGCAGAATGTGAAGGATATTGGGGCAGGGTTAACAGGCACACTAAGCATTGGCATTAACACATTTTCTTCGACCGAATTATTGACTAGCATCCAACAATTTTATCAGTTGTATCCGAATGTTCATCTGAAGATCCAACAAAATGAATCCAGTCACCTTTGTCAGCTAGTAAAGGATCGCACGATTGAGATTGCTCTAATCAGACTACCTCTACACTTAAGTGAATTTGACGTTCTTCATGTAAAGGATGAACCCTTTTACTTTGTGACGTCTGACCAAACACCATTACACGATACAATCACATGGCCGCACATCAACGAGTATCCATTAATGTTACCAAGCTCAGAAGGATTAGGCGTGTACTCGTTAATCCGCGAACGCTTGGCCAAACGAGGAATAGATTCAACACTTATAGGGGAATGCTCTGACATTCAGCTACTCACCCAAATGATTGCTCGGAATATGACAAACGCCATTGTTCCTGAGGCCTTTGTGAAGCAGAACACCCATCCGACTATTAAAGCGTTACGAATAGTAGATGACGAACCTTTTATATCACCGGTAGGCTTAATCTGGTTAAAGAATCATAACCTCTCGAAGCCTGCAGAGAGGTTTGTGGATGAGCTTAAGAGATTGATTTAAGGGAAGAAACCAAAGCTCCCGTCATCTCGTATAAAGAACTATTACACTCAATAGAGAGGCGGCTAGATGAATGGCTTCTTTTTCAATGATAAAAAAAGACCACCAATTTCATGTACACGATTCTGACGGGATTGAACTTGCTGATATTCATGCGTTACAAGCAACGCATTTTGAAAAAGGACATGCATTCGTCTACACAAGTCGAACCGATGATCAATCTATTCACGTAGGCATTCAAAAAGGTCGATTGATCTTCGCAGACTATCTACTTCAAGTAGCTGACCGGACATTTTCCCTTCAGGACCATAAAGGAAAATCACTTCTTTATTTTGCAGTATCAGGTGTCATTAACGGGAAGAACATCTATATAGAAGAGGATTGGGATGGTCATATTGAGTTAAAAGTAGAGAAAGAGAAAATTGGCCTAATAATGCCATACACTTTTAGAAAAGGCGCAAAGATCGACATTTTTAATGAAGCGGATCAAGATTTTTACTTGCCGATCCTATCGCTTTTTTATTTTATGTTTCAGATTTATAAAAAAGAGTCCGAGTTTGTAGAGGATTTAATTGAAGAGGCATTAGATCTATGACAGAATGAACTTATTCGTAAGTGAAAGGGAGTTATCATGCCACCAAAACAAGAAGCAGGCCTTACTGCTGCAGGAACATTAACGTTTAAAGACTACAAGAAACATAATGCATATCACACGAGAAAAATAGTCATTAGGTATGCTATTTTTGCTTTTTTGCTGGAATGATTGTATTACCAATATTAGATCGTTCTGCGGCGGATAGCTGGATTTCAATGCTACCTATTCATGTGATTCAATCTTTGATTATTGCAGGTTTTGCAGCTTTATTTTTGAGTGGACTTTTACGATTTCGCATTCGTAGAGAGTACAAAAGTGATCGACTTATTAAAAATGAAATAAGATATATGATTACAAATGATGGAATTAATCAACAAGTAAAAAGTTCAAATTCTCATCTTGAATGGAACGACTTTATTGCAACTTTTGAACATAAGGACATGTTTCGTCTATACATATCTAAACATAAAGCAATTGTTTTACCTAAAAGATATTTTTCTTCAAATGAAGATAGGATCTCTTTTAAACATATCGTTGAAAAAAATATGCCTTCAAAAAAAGTTAAATGGAAATGAGCATACTAAAAAAGGGAGCTATGTTCTCCCCTTTTCTAGCTATATCAATTTGAACGAACGTACATAAGGCATTATCTATACTTCTCTTTTAATTGATCACTACCAAAACCACCAAAAGCCATCATAAAGAGTGGCAGAAAATTAATCACAAAATTTGATCGGCCTTCTAATATAAGAATGTTTGTATGGAAGAAATAATTTAATGCGAAAATGATTAGTTTTGATACTAATAAAAAGGCACCTAATAGAAAGACTGTATCGAAAAAAACCTTCCACTTTGGGTATGCTAATTGCTTACTATCTTGAATCACTTTTTCTTTCAATTCTTCATCACTCCTTAGTAATTCATCAATCGTAATACCAAATAAATCACTCAAATCAATAATGACCTCGATATTTGGATAGTTTTTTCCGGTCTCCCATTTTGAAACAGACTGACGACTCACATGCATTTTTTCAGCAAGCTCTGTTTGGACAAGCCCTTCTTCTCTCTTTCTTGTTTCAATCGTTCACTAAAATTCATGAATCTCATCGCCTTTCCTTAACAATCTCAGTATGGAAGAATGGAGCCGTTCAAGTAAAGCTAGTTGTAGGCGCATCAAGGTGCAACCTCTAGTTGCCACTTACATAATCCATATTTATCAGCGTTTTTTGGGGATATGATCTGTCTATTGTGTATCGCCATTTTTGAAATTATACAATAGCATCACACAACGAACATTCTTAGGAGCTTGGCTCTATATAAACAAAAGCACCGCCAAATGGCGATGCTTTTGTTGAATATAGATGGTTAGGTCACGCAGATTCTTTCTCTTCTTCGTGATCAAATGAAAGACCTTCATCTCTCATATGTCCGTTTGTCACACTAGCTAACGTTTCTGCAGAAGCTGAGATTTCCTCCATAGAGGCACTAAGCTCTTCTGTAACGGCAGCAGCGTTTTGTACAGCTCCGTTCGATTGAACAGCTACTGAAGACACTTCTTTCATTGTGTTCGAAACGTCTTCCATACTACCAGTTAACTCGCCAATAGATTCGGATAGGTCTTGAATAAACTCATCCACTTCTTGCGCGTTTTCATTAATCGTTTGAAAGACTGTTCCCATATCACGATTTAAGCCAATTCCAACTTGAACCGAATCGGCCCCTTTTTGAATCGCTTTAATCGCATCATTGCTGCCCTCTTGAACTTCCACGATAAGCTTTTGAATGTTCGCCGTTGCATCATTTGTTTGTTCAGCAAGCTTGCGGACCTCGTTTGCCACAATGGAAAATCCTCGACCATGCTCCCCTGCTCGCGCTGCTTCAATTGCAGCATTCAGTGCAAGTAGGTTCGTTTGTTTTGAAATACCTGTAATCAACAATAGAATCTGTTCGATTTCTGCTGTTTTCAAGCCCAAAGCTTCGATCTGTTCTCTTGATGACTGAACATCTTTACCGATTAAATCCATTTGTTCAATCGATTGCTTAACCGCTGTATTCCCTTGTTTTGCATTGGTATAGGTAGTACTTGACGCCTCTGCAACGAATTGAGTACTTTCGCTTATTTCTTTTAAGTTAAAGAAAATAAACGAAACGGTTTCATCGATCGACTTAATCGCATCCACTTGATCATTATTGTTTGATGCTAGTTCCTGCATCATTTTCGCAATATCTTCTACACCCGCACTTGTTTCACTTGAGGACACTTGCAGATGATTTGCAGCTTCCGCAGACTGGATTTTCCACTCATCATCACTCGCCACCTCCACTTGTTGGTGTTGGGGTTTCGTGTTTAAAGCATTTAAAAACTGAGCAAAATTGATTTTTTCACCTAAAAGGGACGATCCCTCCTCGACTAAACCTTGCTCCGCTTCTCGTAATGGACGAATCAGCTGTTTGTTAAAAATAAACGCAGTCACTCCAACTAGTACCCATACTAGGACAAGACCAGACCATAGAATGACGTTCCCGCTTAATCCTCCACCAAATAAGACAGTTAACAGCGAGATAAGCATAATGCCCGCCACTGTACCAATCATGAAGGCTTGTAGCTTTTTATGAAGTCTCTTTTTTTCTGTATTCAACCTGGCCAACCTCCTAGCTAATCTTTGCGTCAGATATTCCCACAAACTCAAGCGCTTGATCAATATCAGTGAACGCACGCACCATGTCATACGAACCTGATGTTTTAGACAGTCGGTTTAACTGCATCTTCAATGAAGCACTTGGAGTAATGGTTGCGTTTTTCTCAATTCTAGTTGATAACCATCCCATTAGTTCTCCCCACACAGCACTCACTTCAGGAGATGCAACGGAAGTCACATTACGGTTATCATTAAGGAATTTCTTGATTCCTGGTTTACTAATCTGGCTACGAACAAAATCAGCCTGCTCTTGAGCTTCTGCCGCTGTGCTAGCCATTTCTAGATATTTAAAATAAAACACGTCACCTTCAACTTTGTACTCATAATTTGCCATTTTCTATTCCCCCTGTTGGTTTTCTAAAAAATCTTTAAACACATGTACTGCGTGGATCGCCTTTGGAAATCCTGCATACGCACTACAGTGATTAATTAACTCTAAAATTTCTTCCTTCGACACGCCTACACGAAGCGCTGCATTAAAATGGTAGGTCAAACCTCTGCCATTATCACCTTGCGTAATTAATGAAGAGAGCGTAATAAGCGCGCGTTGCTTTTTATCAAGCGCATCGTCAAGATACACATCACCATATCCAAACTCTAGTGCAAGCTTTGCAAGCCTTGGAGAGAACTCCTCCACTGTTTTCATCGCTTGAATGCCTCTCTCACCAGCTAACTCATCAATCATCTTCCAACCTGCTGCTGCTTTCTCACTCATAAGATCCTCCTTTTACCTAACGTCCAATCGTAGGTGGCCATTCTTCTTTATTGACTAATACTTCAATGACAACAGGACCTGTTATCTCTTTTGATGCATCGTATGCCTCTGCAATCTCTGCTTCTGTCGTACAACGGAAACCGGCGGCTCCCATCGACTCAGCAAACTGAGCTACATTGACACCTTTTGTATAACGAGATCCAAGCGGAGAAACCAAGGTTATTCTTCATACCTTTATCCACCATGTCGAGCATTTCATTATTAAAGACAACAAAGAGTACATGTGCTTCTTCGTCTACAGCTGTCGCAATCTCTGTCCCATGCATAAAGAGACATCCGTCACCTGTAAAACAAACAATTGGCTCATCTGGTCTCGCCACTTTAGCGCCAATCGCAAGACCAATCCCATTACCCATCGCTCCAAACACATCATCAAAGCGGAACGTTCCAGCGACATGAGTAGTAAAGTGCTTAATGGTATAAAAGGAATGACTGCCATCGTCTCCATAGACAAACGCATCATGGGGCAAAAGGTCACGCAGAACTTTTACTGTACGAACGGCCGATAATCGACCAGGCTCTGGATCAGCTTCCTTAGCCGTTTCCTTTTCGGTATACGCACTTAAATCAAGAGCAGGAACCTCCGGGTGTTTGGCTTGCTTCAAGAGCTGTTGCAAATTCACCTTTGCATCACCTTGCACAAAAATCGTGTCACTCTCAAGTGTTTTCCCGACAAAATCTGCATGTCGATCAAAATGAATAACCTTTTTCGGTTCACCACCTACGGTTAAGCCAACGGTCGACATATCACTAAGCTTAGAGCCAATGACAACTAAAAGGTCACTTTCTCTATCCTTCACATATTCAGCAGACGCTTCCGTCCCACCTAATCCAAGTGCACCTAAAGAAAGCGGGTGCGTCTCAACAAATGCTGCTTTTCCTCCTGGCGTTGTTATAACAGGAATCTGCAAGCGCTCAGCAAGCTCTTGAATCGACTCATAGCTTTGAGATAGGTGAGCTCCTTTTCCAAGAAGCATCAGTGGTCTCTCTGCAGCATTTAACGCTTCAATAGCGCGATCGATGTTACCGGAAATCACATCATCCTGAGCAGGCACAGCAAACTCAAACGGCTCAATCTCACTTATTAAAATATCTAGTGGAATGGATAGATGAACAGGTCCCTTTGAACCCGTTAATGCCTGCTCCTCTGCATGTTGTAAGAGCTGCCTCAACATCTCTTTACTCTCAACTTTTGCACTAAACTTTGTCACTGGCTTAAACAGCTCAACCAGATCCGTACCAAACATACTTGAATCTTGCCCAAGCGCCTTTCCAGACAACCCAAGTGGTGGATGACCCGTAATGAATAAAACAGGGGCATGAAACGCAGCAGCCTGAGCCGCAGCCGTAATCATGTTCGTTCCACCAGGACCACTCGTCCCAATTGCTACACCAAGCGATTGGTTCTGCATCGCATAACCTGCCGCCATATATCCAGCTCCACCTTCATGCCGCGCAAGCACAAAGTCAACGCCCTCTTTCTCCATCGCTAGAATAAGTGGAGATATAGGTTTGCCAGGAATACCAAATACCTTGGTGCAACCTTTTTCTTTCATGAAATTAACAATCATAGATGAAACTGTTGCCATTATTGCCCTCCTACTGTGATAAAGTACATGGCGATGTCATTTTCCATGAGTGGAGAACCTATAGCCATTGTGATTTTTTGTCATCATCTTATTTATCGGCAAGTTAGGTTAGACTTTCTAGTTATACAGGAAAATAGGAGGGGTAAAATTATCCTAATTAGGTGTTAAGGGGAATCTCGTCTATACACAACGCTTCTGTTTTCATTTTTGCACTCTATAGAAAGATTTTGATAAAATAGATTCTAATAGAAGCATGGTGAATTTGATTAAAAACGATATGTGATGATGATTCAAAAGTCTCCTCTTTGAACCTTCTACTAAACCACATCCACAACGAACAAAACTCCATTTCTTTTGATAAATAATTCAGTGTTCCAAATAGAGGTGAGCGAATGTGAAGAGAGTGCTACTTATTAAAAATAAACGGTCTTACGCAAAAAAAATCGTAAGCGCGTTGAATCCAAAAGCTGGCTTTACTTTGACACTTCATAATGAAAATAAAGGGCTCAACATAGCCTTTGAGCAAGATTGGGATTTTATCATCTTGGATTGGGACTCATTAAGCAGACCTGGACCAGAAATCTGTAAACAAATACGGTCCGTTAAAACGACCCCGCTTATTATTGTCACTGATCATGTATCCAGCAAAGCCTGCATTGCAGGCTTACAAGCAGGAGCAGATGATTATATAAGAAAACCCTTTGCCAAAAACGAGTTGGTCGAGAGGATGAAAGCCATACTACGAAGAGTAGATGGACTCTATTCAAACACAACAAATGTATTACAATTTAAAGAGCTCCTTGTTGATGCAACACGCAATATGGTAACAAAAGATGGAGAGTCTCTTTCGCTTACTAAGCGGGAGTATGATTTACTTTTATTTCTAATTAAGAATAAAAACAGTATACTCAGCCGAGAAATACTTCTAAATAAGGTTTGGGGATATAACGTAGCTGTCAATTCGAATATCGTAGATTTATACATTGGCTATTTACGAAAAAAACTAACATGCAAAAAGGAAAACAGGTATATTCAAACCATACATGGCAGAGGTTATTCTATGGTTGAATAGAGAATAAAAAGCATTCTATATAGTTTGGAATCATTCACACGAGTAAACCGTTTGCGCGGAAAGTTACTCGTGTTTTTTGTATACATTCATCACTTTTTTTGCCTTGAATTTTGATGTAGTCATAAAAAATTCTTTAACCAATATTTTTTTCACAGGATTTTCACAGAATTAAAATCTATACTTCATAGTAGAGATCAAGTTGAAAATGATTATCAATACCATTTAACATGGCCAATTAAATGATTGAATTCATCATTTTCTACATACATCGTTAATCGCTTAGTCTAGTTCCTTACACAATACATATGGAGCTACCTTTTATTCATAGCTAGTCTAAAACTATATAAAAAGAAGAAAGAGGTCTAGAAAAATGAAAAAATTAAGCTATTTCAAATTGCCAATAATTGCGGCTGTATTTACTTCCATGCTGGTCGCTTGTTCAGATTCAAATAACGAAACAACAACGGAAGAGCAAACAAGTGGTGCTGATACGACTGAAACATCTGAAACAGAAGAGACACCTGAAACCGTTGAAATCACAGATGCTCATGGGACCGTGACCGTTCCTGTAAATCCAGAGAGAACTGTTGCTTTGGATAGTAGAGCATTTGAAACGTTAGCTGACTGGGATATTGAGTTAGCAGCTGCTCCAAAAGACGTTATGCCTGCAGACTCCCCTTATGTAAGTGATGATTCAGTTGAGAATATTGGTAACCACCGTGAACCAAATCTAGAAATTCTCGCAGCAGCAGATCCTGAACTTGTTATTGTCGGTCAACGATTTGCTAACTACTATGAAGACATTAAAGAAATCGTTCCAAACGCTACGGTCATCGATCTTAATTTTGATGTGTCTGAAGAATCTGATTCTCCTGGAGAGAACTTTGTAAATGGTTTTACGGAAAATACACTCGCTTTAGGTCAAATTTTTGATAAAAATGAAGAAGCTGAAGCATTAGAAGCTGAGTTTAATCAAGCGATTGAAGACGTGAAATCTGCATATAACGGAACGGATACAGTGATGAGTGTGATTGTTTCCGGTGGAGATATTAACTTTGCTGCTCCTCATTCTGGACGCGTTTGGGGACCGATGTATGAAATCTTTGATTTTGCGCCAAGCTTTAGAAGTTGAAGGGTCTTCTTCTGATCACCAAGGTGATGATGTTTCTGTCGAGGCGATTGCACAGAGCAACCCTGACTGGCTTCTAATTCTAGATCGTGATGCTGGTGTTTCTGGTGAAGATTCTGCTCCTGCAGAAGACGTTATTGAAGGATCACCTGCCCTGCAAAACACAACGGCTATTTCTGAAGGTCACGTCTTTTATGCACCAACTGACACGTACACAAACGAATCAATCCAAACGTTTATCGAGTTATTTGAAAACCTTGCAAGTGCTTTAAATTAAGTAATGTGAAGGAGCCTGACATCGTGTCAAATCACGGAAAAACCGGGGTTGAGAAAATTTCTCAGCCCCGATTTTATAACCAAAACAAATTATGGACAAAACCTTTTATTTTCGCCATTATCGTTGTAATTATTTTAAGCATCATCTCACTGTTTACTGGGGTTTATGATATATACGGAAAAGAAGACGGACTTCAAATGTTCTTTACAACACGTGTTCCACGGACAGTCGCATTAATTCTTACTGGTGCTGCGATGGCCATGGCGGGACTCGTCATGCAACTGATTACACAAAACCGTTTTGTAGAACCTACCACAACAGGAACGATTGAATGGGCAGGTCTAGGACTTCTTATTGTGTACTTAGTCATTCCTTCCCCTTCTTTAGTTGTCAGGATGCTAGGTGCCATCGTTTTCTCTTTTATCGGAACGATGATCTTCTTTTTATTCTTAAGAAGAGTGAAGCTACGCTCATCTCTCATCGTTCCAATCATTGGGCTTATGCTTGGAGCTGTTGTCTCCGCGGTTTCAACTTTTGTAGGACTCCTTTTTCAAATGACCCAAAACATTGAGAGCTTGGTTTATCGGTTCTTTTGCGGCCGTACAGGTTGGACGATATGAATATTTATGGTTCATCGTGATTATAAGCATTCTCATCTTTATTTGTGCTGACAGGTTGACGCTCGCAGGTCTAGGAGAAGATATCGCCAAAAGTCTTGGCGTAAATTACAATATGATCGTTCTTTTTGGTACGGCTCTTATTTCTATCGCTGTTGGGATTGTTGCGGCGGTCATAGGATACTTGCCTTTTTTGGGTTTAATCGTGCCGAATATTGTTTCGATGTTCAGGGGGGATGATCTAAGGAGTAATTTGCCCTGGGTCTGTGTGATAGGTATGGGAACCATTACGGTATGTGACATCATTTCTCGAACCATTATCAAGCCTTTTGAAGTGTCTGTTTCCCTCATTCTTGGAACAGTAGGTGCCGTGGTATTTATCACGATCTTATTGAGGCAGAGAAGACCAAGGAGGGCCAGATGAATACGTTGGAAGAAAGAAGAAACGAAAATGTTAACGCCAAACTAAAGCTAGAAAATAAAAAGAGATCGGCTAGAGCGTTTCGTTTCAAAAAAGAAGAGAGACGTTATTGGATATTACTATTATCCTTAATCGCTTTAGGCATCCTTGCTTCCTATGGTCTCCTGGTCTATAACAATCCAGTTCCTATCGATTCACCTTCATTCATCCCTGTGACGAAGAGAAGGGTGGTCGCACTTATTGCCATGATTATAGCGGCGATCTGTCAAAGCTTAGCAACCGTGGCCTTCCATTCCATCACAAATAACCGGATCATTACACCTTCCCTTTTAGGTTTTGAATCGCTGTACTCTGTCATACAAACGAGTACCATCTTCTTCTTTGGTGCGGCGGCGTTCATAAACTTTACTGGAATCGGATCGTTTCTGTTTCAAGTTGGGGCGATGGTGTTGATGAGTTTAATCCTTTACGGATGGTTACTTTCCGGGAAATACGGGAACTTGCAGCTTCTTCTTTTAGTTGGCATTATTATTGGGGCAGGACTTAGGTCCGTTTCCACGTTCATGAGAAGAGTCCTTTCTCCTTCAGAGTTCGATATCTTACAGGCTAGACTATTTGGCTCTGTTAATAACGCAGACTCTGATTATTTCCCTGTGGTCATTCCCATAGTAGCCGTAGTTATGTTTCTCGTATTTGCCTACTCAAAAAAATTAAATGCCCTGTCACTCGGCAAAGAGGTCTCTACTACGTTTGGCGTGAATCATCGCTTTAGCATCATTTATATCCTTATCCTAGTTGCGATCTTAATGTCTATTTCAACGGCTTTAATTGGACCGCTTACGTTCTATGGATTCTTAGTGGCTACACTTAGTTATCAAGCCGCACCAACCTATGACCATAGATATATCTTTCCGATGGCTCTAGCAATAGGATTCTTGATCTTAACGGGTGCTTACTTCCTTATGTATCATGTATTTAATGCTCAAGGAGTCGTTTCAATTATCATTGAACTGTTCGGTGGAATCATCTTTTTATATGTCATCTTAAGGAAGAGGTCTTTATGATACAGATTAATGATGTGAGAAAGTCATATAGTAACGAGGAAATAATCGGACCGTTAAATATAGAGATCCCAAAAGCGGGGCTCACTTCTTTAATTGGTCCAAACGGTGCGGGGAAATCGACCACACTCTTAATGATTGGCAGACTCTTAGATATTGATGAAGGACAGATTCAAGTAGCCAATATGGACGTCTCAGCATCAAAATCAAAGGATCTAGCAAAGATCTTAACCATCTTACGACAAGAAAATCACTTTGTCACAAAGCTCACAGTGAGACAACTTGTTGGCTTCGGACGATTTCCCTATTCAAAAGGAAGATTAACGAATGAAGATGAGACCATCGTTTCGAAGTATATTGATTTTCTAGACTTAACTCTTCTAGAAAATAGGTACTTAGATGAGCTTTCCGGCGGCCAAAGACAACGAGCTTATGTCGCAATGGTTTTGTGTCAGGAGACGGAATACGTCCTATTAGACGAACCGTTAAACAATCTTGACGTCGCCCGCTCCGTTCAAATGATGGGGCATCTAAGAGAAGCTGCCAATACACTCGGGAGAACCATTGTCACGGTTATGCATGATATTAACTTCGCCGCAAAATATTCTGACCGAATTTGCGCCATGAAAAAAGGACAAATTGCTGCGTTCGGATCAGTAGACGAAATCATGCAGCCAGAGCTCTTAACTGATATCTTTGAAACACAAATAGAGATTATTCAGGGTCCTTATGGGAAAGTAGCGATTTATTAGTGAATGAGCAACAATACCTTACAGAGTTGATTCTTTCGGAGAGTCTATCTGTAGGGTATTTTTGTGTATAAAAAATGGGGTATCTTTAATCCAATGTTGAAGCAGGCCGTAACCCGGTAATGTGACCTCGTCCTTAATTAGTGTAAACAGTGTATACACTAGTTTGAGATACCTACTCATTGTTGCCATAACGATTTTTCTTACCTAACCACCCATTTGCTTCTCTCCACTTTAGCTTTTTTGCTGCAATCCAACTCACACCATTTTCAATTTCTTTTTCAGGTTGAAAATCAAAGTCATCTGACCAATAAAAGCAGTTCTTTCTTTTTAAAATAATGGCATCATGGATAATTGAGTCATAATTTTCAGGCGTTGGAGTAATATGAATACCTGTCACACCTTCAAAAAGCAATTCAATTGCAGAAAGATCGCTATACTGACGTTGAAATAACAGCTTTACATTCGTATCTAGTTCTCCAGGGACAGTCATAGATAGATTTTCATCAACAAAAGTCCCTGTCCACATATGCATTTCCCTCAAGCATCCATCATGAAAATAACCGAATCTCTCTAGCAAATCATTGATCTCCGACTCCTCTTTCAAATCAATCCAACTCATCTCTAGTATCCTCCAATATATGTTGTCCTCTTATACTAATTCGTCACTAAAAGAATTTACTCCTTTTATACACAAAAATTAAAACCATTTCAGGTAATTTATTTCAAATGTTACCCAGTTCATAACAAGAAACAGAGAATTTGATCAAAATAAAAAGGCCTGTTTTATACAGACCTTTTTTTGAAGCGAGTAAATTATGTTCCATTACTGTGCAGTATACCCACCATCAACAATCAAGCTATTCCCAGTCATATAAGAAGAATCATCAGAAGCCATGAATAATACGGCTTTTGCCATTTCATCAGCTAGACCAAGACGTTTCATTGGTGTCATTCCAGCTAATGTCTGTTTGTCATCTTCCGGAATGATTGGTGTATCAATAAAACCTGGGCATAGTGAATTCACACGGATATTCTTATCTGCATACTCAAGAGCAAGAGAACGAGTTAGGTTAATAACTCCACCCTTTGCTGCGTTATAAGCAGCTGATCCAGGTGAGCCTACCCATCCGTACATAGAAGCCGTATTCACAATCGTACCGCCGCCTGTTTCTAACATTTCACGGATTGATTCACGTGCAACTAAGAAGACACCATCTAAATCAACATTTACCGTATTGCGCCATTCTGAGTACTCTAAATCATGCGATGGATGAACACGGCCAATTCCCGCGTTATTGAAAACAACATCTACCGTGCCAAACGCTTCAACTGTTTGTTTGAAGATATTTGCCACATCTTCTTCACTCGTAATATTTGCTTTTATAAAAAGAGCTTCTGCATTAAGCGTTTTCAATTCCTTTTCAAACGCCTTGCCCTTCTCTTCATTTAAATCAACAAGAACCACTTTGGCTCCTTCTGAAACGAATAATCTTGCAGTGGCTGCCCCAATACCAGATGCACCGCCGGTAATCACTGCTACTTTGTCTTGTAATTTTCCCATCATAATGCCCCCTAGGCTAATCTTATCTGCATAATCCAGACATGTATAATAGATAGTATCTATTATGAGTGCCTAACTTATGTAACTAAATTGTACTACTTTGTTCACAATTAACAATCAGTAGGTTTTCTCAATATGTCTACTACATAGACATATTGATGAAAAGTGTCTAGATTGAAGGAGATTATTCCATGAATCATGAACAGTCATCACAACGACAAAATCGAACCAAAGCACATTTCAGACACGCCTTAATCGAGCTCATCAAGGAAATGGGCTACCATCACGTAACAGTAAAAGACATTGTCGATCATGCGGCCTATAACCGTAGTACATTCTACATTCATTACAAAGACAAACTAGACTTAGCCGAAGATACACTTGTGACGACATTAGCAGGATTAGAAAAGTCTGTCGGTAATTCCTACGTACCCGGGCAAAAAGTGCATACAACCCATCTGAAAAATTCGTCCTTTGATATTGTCACCTACATTTACACCAATCGTGACTTCTTTTCCTTAATTAAATATGAGGATACCTTACCCGGCTTACATACTCGTTTCCCGCAAACCATTCTGAAAATATATCAAGAGCAATTTGAATTTGAGACGATTGATCATGCCCCCGTGAACATGGAATATTTTAAAAAGTACACAGCTTATGGGTTTTATGGATTGTTGAAGTATTGGATTAGAGAGGGTTTTAAGGAAGATCGAGAGACGTTTATTCAAGAAGTGATTGAGTTAACGAAGACGCATATGCATTCGGTGAAGTATGTTGGGGGGAATGAAGAGAAGGGAGACTGAGGATTTTGGAGGAATGCAGTGCTTTAATTTCTTTGATCTGGACAGAAATCCTTTTAGTGTAGTAGATGAGGGGAGGCTTCTCCTTTTCATTCGGAGAGTGTGGAGCGGTTGCAGGGGGAGAATTAGCATAAGAAAAAGGAATCGATCCTCTCAATCAATTCCTTCCCTCTGTACTTGCGCATCCACTCACGAATCCCTTTAATGTCCTCAGGCGTTGTCCGGCAGCATCCACCAACCACCGTAGCTCCAGCTTCAAACCACCGCTTCGTGCTTGCAACAAACGACTCATATGAACCCTCATCACTCCACTGCTTACTATCGGCATCATATGCTTCACCTGAATTTGGATACACAATGATTGGTTTCGACGTGCCCGATTTAACCTCAGTAATCAACGACTCCACAAACTGCGGAGCCGTACAATTGATGCCAACCGCCGCTACTTGCTTCTCTCCCGCTAGCCACTCTGCACAGTCGGCCATTCTTTCTCCACTACTAATATACAACTCATCCTTTGCGCTAAACGAGATCCACGCATACACATCAGGAAATTCCTTTAATATACGAGCAATTGCCTTGGCCTCTACCAAACACGGAATCGTCTCACATGCCAGAACATCCGCACCCGCTTCAATTAAGAGTCTTATTCTCTCTCTATGAAATAAAACGAGCTCCTCTTCGCATAATCCATAGTCTCCGCGATATTCAGAGCCATCGGCAAGATACGCACCGTACGGACCAACCGACGCAGCAACAATCGGTTTTGGACGTCCAAGCTGATTCCCCTCAACACTCCAAAACTCGTCCCGTGCTTCCACCGCAAGATGAACGGATTGCTTAATCAACATAGCAGCTTCAATTTCGCTCAAGCCTCTTTTCCTGTAGCCTTTCACAGTCGCCTGGTAGCTTGCTGTGATTGCACAGTCTGCGCCAGCCTCAAAATAATCCGTATGAACCTGCTTAATCACGCGCGGCTTCTCGAGTAAAATCTTGGCTGACCATAATGGGTCGTTTAAGTCACACCCATAGCGTTCAAGCTCTGTCGCCAGTGCTCCATCTAAAATCATTAGAGGAAAGTCAGTTAAGATATGTTCGATTGGATTCATTTATATGTCCTCCCTCATTTATAAATCTCCATAAAAATAACGCGGTCAGAGATCTCTCTCACAAACTGAAGCTGGTGCGACACAATGAACATCGTGTCGCCTTCATTCACGATCCCAGTGCGTATCAAAAAAACAAAAAAGCCCCTTTCATCAGAAAGAGGCTTTTCATAAAAAAACTTATCTCTCAGAATGAAACATTCTGCAGGAATTAGCACCTTTCATGTCACACATGATGGTTGCCGGACGTCATCAGGCCTGTCCCTCAGTCACTCTAGATAAGATATTCAATTATATGTATTTCACAATGTTATGAAAGAATTAGATATTTGTCAATTGCCATTTTTAAGTTGATCTTTTTTAACTACCTTCTAATATCGCCACCTTGTGAAGACATCGCTTCAAAAATATCCTCATCGGTTAACATTGGTGTGTCACCTACTGTTGTATGCTTCAGCATCCCTGCTGTTGTCGCAAACGTAACAGTTGTTTCAGGTGACAGCTCCTCCAGTTCTCCATGGATAATGCCACTCGTAAAAGCATCTCCCGCCCCAATTCGATCGTGCACGGTAAATCTCAGTATGTTCGAAAAGGTAAATTGTTTGTCCTTGTATAGATAGCCCCGTAACGAGTGTGTTTGATCCTCGTGGATCGTGCGATGCGTACCTGCAATAACTCGAATGGAATAGGCTTCTGCTACAGCTGGAATGAGCTCTTTAAGCTGTTCCGTGCGGTCTGTCTTGTTAGTTTGCATGTTGAGCACATGCAAGGCATCCTTCTCATTCATCATCACGATGTCGGCCTTCGTAAGCAAGTCTTCGTAATACGGCTTTGCTTTTTCATACCCATCTTCACCCCACAGCGAAGGGCGATAGTTACAGTCAAAGACAACGAGTCCACCACTTTCCTTTACAGCTGCTGCAAACCGCCCGATATTCGTTCGAGCTGTATCATTCATAGCAAGGGTAATCCCACAAAAGTGAACAACATCCACGTTTTCCGCTATCTGAGCAAAGTCATAGATCGATTCAGGTGCGGTGTTGAAGCTGCTCTCTAGCCGGTTTGAATATGTCACGCGACTTGGTCTTGGACCAACTCCATTCTCTAGAAAATAGTGACCAAGATACTGCCCCCATCGTACAAGGTAATTCTTAGAGATGCCTAGCTTACCAAGATAGCTTACAGCCGCATCCCCAAGCGGATTGGCAGGTAAAGCTGAAACCAAATACCCAGCATGACCATAATGCGACAAGGCAGACACAACATTAACACCCGTTCCTGAAAACGAGTAATGGAGCGTGTTCGCCTGAGATAACAGCTCAAAGCCAGGAACCTGTAATCGCATCATCACCTCGCCAAAGGCTGCAATCCGCTTACTCATGCTCATCAACCAGCTTTTTAATGGTGATCATCAACTCTTTTACGTCCTCAATGTTCGTGTTACCAGATTCCTTATCAATAATCGATGAATACACATGAGGGATAATTTTCGGCACACCTGCCTCCAGAGCAATACGCAGAATTGCCTCAAAGTTCTCCTTATCAATGCCACCCGTTGGTTCGAGTGCGAATCCTGCTTCTCCACACGCCTTTGCCACGGCACGGTATTCCTCTTCTGTCGTTAATCCTTTCATCGGAAAGTACTTTAATGCATTCCCTCCCATGTCTCGCACAAGGGCGATCGCAGCCTCAACCGGAACAATCGCCTGTTCCTTTTGCTCGGCACTGATGGGTCCTGTTGAGAGATTCACGTAACCTGGCTTACCTGTTGGAGAAACGAGCGCATTAATCCAGCTTTCATTTCCATTTAGATTCGCACGAGTGGCTCCTACAGACGGAAGCACCTGGTTAATATGACTGCCTGAGTAGTGCGTAGAAATCTCAGCCACAACCGCCGCCTGACGATTATCTCCCGCTCCAAGCCCAATGGAGACAGCATCTTCAATCACCTCACCGTACTCCTTCATAGCTTTTACCGCTTCGTCTACGGTTGGGTAATTTTTTGAAAGCACCCCAACGACAACATACCCCTCTGCTGCTTGAAAAATATCCTTCGCATTGTCTATACTGTTTGCTAGTACGTTCAGTGCCACTCGATCTTTATAAAAGCGTTTTGAGAGACTCGACATTTTACTGACCTCCAATAAGCTGACGTATTCTAGATTCCAACACCTGAAGATCATCGCCACTAAGAGGACGAGGATCAATATCAAAGAAGCCTTCCCGCACTCCGTAATCGCGTGTGTAGATCGCGATGTCTCCCTTGCGCAATTTCTCAGCAAGCTGCATGGCATTGACACCTGCCGCACCTTCATCTATCTTGATCCGTGCCCTAAAAATACGACGACCAGCTTCATCCTGGACAATGTCTACCGAGACACCCGCTAGTTCATTTAAAGCGAGAAGGATCTGTAACTCTTCCTTCTCCTGTGCGCTTGTATCCTGCTTTTCTCCAAATTCATCCAAGGCTTGAAGTAAGCCAAAGGTCGTTTCCTTGCCAACCTTCATGCTTCTACCAATACCTTTTAGCTGTACCTTTATCCAATCAATGTACTGCTTCTTCCCTGCAACCAAGCCCGAAGTCGGTCCTTCGATGGCTTTTGAACCACTATAGATCACAAGATCCGAGTAACGAACGTATTTTTGAAGATCCTCTTCTGCCGCCGCATCCACAATGAGCGGAATCCCGTTACGCTTTGCTACTTCCCACGCCTCTTCTACTGGAATCATGTTCTTTTGCACAGCATGATGAGACTTCACGTACACAATGGCTACCGTCTTCTCTGAGATCGCTTCTTCAATGTGATTAGCTGTCCCCTCATTTGCATAGCCTGCCTCAACTAACCTGCCACCACCTAAGTAGATCATCGTTTCAATAGGGGCGCCGTATTGCACATTGTGGCCTTTCAGCATCAGGATTTCGTTGTGTATCAGTGGCTCCTGATGAAGTCGTAAGCTTTTGCGAGTATCTCCCTTTGTAACAAGAGCCGCAATTGATAGGGCAATTCCACTGGATGCAGAGTTGACCACTACCGCATCCTCTGAACCAACAATACCTGCAACATACTGTCCAGCCCTATCCACTAGATCCGCAATCTCTACATACTGCTGTCCACCCTGTGACATCGCCTCCATCACCGTATCTGATGCCGTCGAGGTTCCTAGAATCGTCATTCGACCGCTTGCATTAATCACACGCTTCAACCCGTACTTAGCACTTAATGTATTCGCCACGAGCAAATACCCCCTCTGCCATGATTGTTTTTGTTGAAACTCTCTCTTCTCCTTCAGAATCAACAAGTGTCACCTCTTGGTCCTGAACCGAGAATAATGTTAAGTTCGCTGGCTCTCCCACCTTCATGTGAGCAAGCTCCGGCATCCCGAGCCACCTAGCAGGATTTACAGTGACTCCATCAATGACCTCTTGAAGGGAATAACCGAGTGAAAGAAATTTCGTTAATAGATTCGCCATACTATATACAGGCCCATTAAGTCGATTGCCTCGATAGATATCCGTACTGATCGTATCGAAATGTATCCCATGTGACTTAGCAGCCTCGGCTACCTTAAATGAAAAACTTGCTGTACCGTGCCCGACATCTAGCTGGACACCTCTTGCTATCGCGTCACGCAAAACAGAAAGCGGTTTCATATTATCGTTAAATAAATTATTTTTCTTACCGTTTAGATAATGGGTGATCACATCATTTGCTTCTAATAAGGGAACGATCTCTTCTATGTCCGGAGGACCCGATCCGATATGTACCATCAAAGGTTTTCCTGTCTCTACAGAGAGTTCGCGTGCTACTCGTAACGGCTCTAGACCCGACTCACCAACCACAGACCTGCTGATACGTGCCTTTAATCCAGCAATCAAATCACCATGCGTGCTAATCGCATCCATCACAGCCTGACGATTAATCCAAGCTAAATTTGAAAGCTCATCCACACGCTCCAAGCCAATCCTCGAGATATTTAAAAAAGCAAACACATTGGTCTTGGCGTCTCTAGCACTCGCGAGTAATTCATCAATCCGGTCTGCACCCGTACTCCCCGCATCAACAATTGTTGTTACACCTTGCTTCACACCTATCTCATCAATCTCATCGCCATACGGCTCCAATTCAGGAAACGCATGAACATGTAAATCAATCCACCCACTGGATACATACATCCCCGTGCAGTCGATCACAGCTCCATCGCCTTGACCCGGCTCAGCGATCTCAATAAGTGTTCCTAGATCGATCACCAAATCCATCGGTTCTCCAGTTAGCTTCATCACATTCCGTAACACGATCCGATCTTCCATGGCCTCCACCTTTCTCGCTAAGCCATCTTACTCGCGTTTTAAAGGTTTAACATATCATGGTATGAATTTTCTGTAAACTAATGTAGTTGATAAAAAAACACCGCAGCTAAGGCGGTGTTTCTAGATATTTACTGCTCTAGCATTAACCTCGTTTTCTTCTCCAATTCTTCCTTAGCATGAGCCGTTATATGCTTATTGTGATTATTCATTTGTGTGAGGAACTTGTTCAGGAAATGCTCGTACTGTCCTGTTCTTCCTGCATCATAATGATGTCTGGCCTGTTTTAAGCTATTTTGAAGCTGTGATACAAGTGGCCCCGTTATGTCGCCGGAAGCGATATAGCCCTCAAGCGTTTCCGAGAGCTGCTCATTCAAGTCATGTTGATCTATATCACCAACACGAACGAGACTGAAATCATCGATTGTTCCCCATGCGTTTGCATTTGCTGTTACATTTGCTCCAATTGTTATGTCTCCATCTAATACTAGAATCTCGTTTATTTCAGGTTGATCCCAGTTGTTCCAACCGCGAACCGCTGTATCCTGTCGATACTCTTCTTCTGATGTATGTGCGTAAAGATACATATCTGATTCACTTGCATCTCCACCTTGGATAAACATAGATAAATCATAGTATCCAGGCTCCAAACCAGTGATGCGCTGCTCTATTTTGAAATCAACTTCTTCCTCTGAGTGAAAATGCAACGCATAGCTACCTGTTCTCGCATCGTTTGGGTTATGTTGAAAGCTTGTGTGAGGACGTAGCCCTTCCCCATACGTGATCTCCCACATCGCTCTCTCACTATCTTCAAAACTAGGATTCTTCACAACATTTTCTTGAGTGATTTCGAGATGTGCTTTTACTTGTTGTCCATCTTCTACTGTTCCGTTAATCACATATGATCCCAGTCCACTTTCTAGAGCTTGCTGGAATGCTTCCTCGTCCCAGCTTACTGGTACCTCCTGAGTACTTCGGTCATTAAAGCTGACTGTTACCGTTTCAGGTAACTTTGCTGTTTGACCAAGGCTAATCTGGAGATGAACATCATGTATTCGATCAACCTTTAATTCTGTCACAGCTCCAGTGTAGACATCTTTGAACACATTGATTGATGGTAATGGATGGCCATGATAATCAAACAATCCTTCGTCATCAGCTGACGTTCCACCGTAATATTTGCCTGCATCCTCTGGATCGTAGGTAGCTGCGTAGCTTGATGCCCAACCAGAGCCATGTGTTTCCCTAATATCGTATAGCTCGTCCTCCGTATATCCAGCTTGGATCAATCCAAGCTGGCTCCCAGTAAAACACACCTATACCCGCATCCCCAATACTCGCATCCCCAATACTCGCCACCGCATCAATTGCATCTCTAATTACGTGAGCTTGACCTTGTACGGAGATTGAATAACCCGGAACTTCCTCCGTACCAATCGGATCTCCATTCCGGTCTTCATTTGTATACGAATACGAGACTTCTGCCATCATTACTTTTTTATCGTAGGTCTCCGCTATCTCGTTAAAAATAGTCGTCAGATTCTCTAATGTTCCGTGCCAATTCGGGTACCATGAGCTTGCAAAGACATCATAATCTACATTCTGCTCGTCTAATGTTTGAGCAAAGAATGCGTATCTCCCTTCTCTTTCAGGGTTTGTAAAGTGTAAAGCGATGAGAATATCCTCGTCCACTTCCCTTACCGCCTTACTTCCTTCATTGATCAACGACGTGATATTAGACCAATCATATTCACCGGCCAAGCCCATTTGTTGTTTCATTACCGATCTGAACCATCCCAATGTGTATTCCTTCAGCAAGCATTTCTTCTAAACTATCCTTCGTAAAGTCATATAGCTCAGCTTTTTTCTCTTCAAGACTTAAATTCTCCCATGCTTTAGGGGGGAACTGTTTCCCTGGGTCCGCCCAAAAGTCGGAGTAATGGAAGTCTACTAATAGTTTCATCCCATTTTCTGTGGCTCGTTTTCCAATTTCAATCGCCGTTTCTAGATCATTATTTCCTCCGCCATAGCTGTTCCCTTCAGCATCGTATGGATCATTCCATACACGCACTCGCACGTAATTGGCTCCTGCCTCCTTAAAAGTCTGAAACACATCTTGCTCTTCCCCTTCTTCGTTGTAATAGACCGTTCCGCTATTTTCCATAGCAATCACACTCGATATATCTACCCCTCTAATAAAATCTTCATCTAGTCCCTCTACCTTCTCTACGAATAGTTCGGATTGTACCGGTTCAGAGGCTGCGTTTGCTACGCCAGCCTGTCCACCTATAGTCGGTATACCTAAGACAGCAACAGCTAAACAAGTACCAAACATTCTTTTCATTTGAATCATCATTCACTCTCCTCGTTTCTTTTTTGCGGTCGTTCTTACGAATTCACCCTAATTATAAGCGCTTACATAATGCGAGTACGAAATTCTTCTAAGAATATATGATAATTTGAAACCTCTATGAGAAAGAACCCAGTCATTCCAAGGAATGCTACTGGGTTCTGTTTAACCTAGCTTAGGCTGATCGACTAACGTAATTTCATCTGCCGTCGTTCCCTCAAGCTCTAATATGGTGATCGTATTGTCTTTTTCCTTTAATAACGGCCCAGGTACGTATAAGGTCCGCTGTGGTCCCATGGCATTCCAGTAGCGACCTAAGTTAAACCCGTTAACAAATACATTCCCTTTTATAAAGCCTTCCGTGTCCACAAATGTATCGTGACATTCGCTAGCATCGAAGCTTCCCTGATAGAACTTAGGAAAACGCTCCTCCTTCCCTCCCGCATAATCACTAGGAAGGACATCTAGCTCAATCACATGCATCTTCCAATCAAACCAATATTGCTCCCCTAACCAAAGGTTACGAATGATCCCCTTCTTGTCTGTCAGATGCTTACCGTAATTGGCTCGCCCCATGTTCTCAACAAGGATCTCCAGTGTGTTCATTTCATTTGGGAAGTGTAGCTGAACGGTTTTTTCTTGATCGTTAATGTAGATCGTCTTCTCCAAGCTTCCCGTTTATATACACATAGGCACGGTCACGGATAGGCTCTGTATCTAACGTTAATTCCCCTTTTCGGTTCACTTCCGTTTGATATAAAATAAGCCCGTATGCTTGTCCTGCATCCTCCATGGATAGTGGAACCAAGTGTTCTTTCACAGAGCTTATGTCGTGTAAGGTATCGAATAAACTGACAGACTCCTGTAGTTTGACGGAACCATAAGTTTTTGTTGGAATCTCATTCTCGATGTCTTCCGGTACATCCACGTATTTACGTAAGACATCTTTCACATCTCTGTACTTCTGAGTGATGTCTCCGCTCTCCGTTAACAAGCTGTCATAGTCATAGCTTGTAATGGTTGGATAATACTCGTCATAGTGATTAGCACCATTCATAAAGCCAAAATTCGTGCCCCCGTGGAACATATAGACATTCAACGAGGCGTTGATTTTCATTAAGTCCTCAAACACATTCGCAGCATCTTTTGGATCTCTTGTATGATGCTCGCCTCCCCAATGATCAAACAAGCCGATCCAGAATTCAGCGACCATTTTCGGAGAGCCGGGCTTATACTGTTCTAACGTATGAAACGCTTCCTCTACCCGTGAACCAAAATTCAGCGTCGTTGTTACAACTGGTAACGAGCCTTGTTCGATAAACACTGGCCCATCCGAAGTGAACAGAAACGTATCGATTCCATGCTTTTCGTATTGCCCTTTGAAAAATTCAAGGTACGCTTGATCGTTCCCATACGCACCATATTCATTTTCAATTTGCATCGCAATAACCGGTCCCCCGTACTTACTTAAATGCTTCTCAATCTTTGGAAGAAGTACGTTAAAGTACTCTTCAATATGACGTAAAAACGCTGGATGACTGGAGCGAAGCACCATATCTCCTTCTACTAATAACCACGCAGGCAACCCACCCATCTCCCACTCCGCACAAATGTATGGAGAAGGCCTGACTATTACGTACAAATCTAGCTTCTGAGCCGTTTCAATAAACGTCTCAAGATCTGCGAGACCCGAGAAATGAAACTCTCCCTTTTTAGGCTCATGAACATTCCAAGCAACATAGGTCTCCACTGTATTCAGACCAATTGCCTTCAGCTTGCGGAGGCGGTCCTCCCAGTACTCAGGCACCGTTCGAAAGTAATGAATGGCTCCAGACAACACCTGAAAAGGCTTGCCATCTAACATAAATTCTCCGTTTTGAGCTTGCAACATAATAATAACCTCCTACGATCACTGACTAAGTGGATACAGCTAATATTAACCGCTTTCATTTTATTATAGTATGAATATTTTCCATAGTTATATGAAAATATGAAAGCAATGATCGTAATCGCGGATCAACCTAAGAAGACTACCCCTCACTCGGCAGTCTTCCTGATTGATGCTGATAGCTTTGGCGATAGACCTTCGGTGTCATCCCTTCAATTTTCTTAAAGGTCGCAACAAAGTTACTGACATCATTAAAGCCCACAAGGAAGGCTATGTTTTTAACGAGACAACTGCATACGCCCAATCTGGCCAGAATACCAGATTTTCTTAATTTCTTAACTTTTATTTTACAGTAATTATTTATTTTTTAAAATCTTATCCGTTATAAAATTTGTTATTTCAACTAAAAATAATTCGAATTTGTTCTTAGTATCGTTAATATTCGGTATCAGTGGAATCGCACCAATTCCGGGTAATATAGTTGAACTTTCTTGAAAGTTAATAAATTCGTTTCCTGGATATAAAACATAGGAGCCTAATGATTTATCTATAGCATCTTTGTAGGCGTGCATTTTTACTAGATCATCTTTTTTGCTTGTTTTAGTATCTAATTCATGATATTGATTTAATTTTTCGATCCTATATTTCGCATCAAAATGTATATAATAACCATTTTCTCTTCTAGTACTATCTGAAATAAATATTGTAAAATCAGGTCTTAGTTTTATCGAATATGACTTACCTAAAGTTGTTTGCTTACTAAATTCTTTATTATAGTATAAATTAACTTTTATTTTATTTCTTTGGTATACAAGACAACTATTAGTACCCTTTTTTAAATTAAAATTAATACTTCCATTCTCCTGATACCATACATTGCTTTCTTTATTTTCTGTTCCAAAAATATTCCCTAAAGAGTTCCTAATTATAAAGAAACACCAAATTTCATAAAGTTCATATATAGGTTTAACGTATACGTCACTGGTAATTGCCTCGATTGGATTCCAAGATAATGAAAGCCCACTTTGAAGTCTTAAATCCAACAATAATAAATCTTGATATCCCACTCTATTTTGTAATACTTGTGAATTTGAAGGAAAATATTTAAGCTTACTTACCTTCCTAAAAATATTATTGTTTAAATAGTCTTCTAAAATCGTAAGCCAACTATTTGTTTCACTAATATAAATCTTATAAAGTTTATTTTTACTACTTTTTTTAATAACCAGACGTATCTGACGAACTAGATTATTCACCAGATAGTGTGTTTCTTCTAAGAAATTTTTAACGTATCTGTTTTCTACTGTGTCAATTGATTCCTTACTCTGATCAGAAATTATTTTTTGGGGTGTATATCCCCTAAACTTCTTGTTAAGTGTTCCTCCTACTTGCAAATCCAACACATAAGATTTACTAGTAATACTAGAATAGTCAGAAATATGACCAAACCCAATTGGTTCTAAAATAGATTCCTTATCTATATTAGAGTGAATATTATTAAGGATTATATCAATAGCTAAAGGTAACTCTTTCATTATACTTCTTAATTGTATTACTTTACTAAAAATTATCGAATTTGAATTATCGTTTAATACCTTCGTACTTGTTAACCCGCTAAATTGCATTATTAAATTGCTAGATTCTTCAGCTATATTATTTAATAATTCACTGTATGAATTTTCATAATTTACTTTCTTAGCCGCTACTTCACATAAAAAAGAGTGTCTATTATTTATTGATAAATCTAAGGTACCAACAAAATTTTTAGTATGGAGTTCCCCTAAAACTTCAATAAATTCTTGCTCATTGATTCTTATTTTTCTCCAAATGTTACTTGGGAACAGTTTAATAAAATGATTTACATAGCTATTAGCAAAAGGACTAGAGAAGTCGCTTTCTTCTAAATGTTTTTTTGGAAGTAATATCTTTAATAAATAGGAGGACTCTTCTCTTAGTAATAATGAATGAAACATATTTAGTTTGGGAATATTATATCCTAATGTCGGAAATTCTTCCTCTTTATTTTCCGCCGATAAATAACCAAAAACATTTGGTTTCGAATCCTCTAATTGAATAATAGAACCTTTTTCTCCTGTTATCATCTGAATTTCTAATTGTATGTTAGTATCTTCCCATTTAATAACAAATTGATTTAAAGCCAACATAATTAAGCCCCTAACTAATAAAGGAAGTATAGCCTATATTATTTAATGAAGACCTCATTCTCTCTAATTTTGCAATACTTCTAGGTAAATCAAGATTATTTCTAATTAGTAATGTATCAGTATTAGTATTATATTCTTCGGATGATTCTTTAACTGTTAAGCTAGACTCTAAATCCTCAAAAGTCTCTTTTTTTAGAAATTTAATTAACATTTCTAATACATCACTTAACTGTCTGCGATTGCCATGCAATTTGGGTAAAACCTTTTGTAGAAGAACATTATCCATATAATCAATCCAATCACTATTTGATTGATTATATAATGTTGCGAAGTAAAGATACTCTATAGTTTCTTTAAAGGTTCTATATCCAAAATCAAAGTTCACAATCTTTAATATACTATACATTCCGGAAAGGAGTATCTCCATTTCTCTTTTTGCTAAGTTAAATCCATCTCGATCTCCCCATTTACTTTCTAGATTTTCCAATAAGTTATTTCCTTGATATTCAATTTCTCTATACTCTATGGAAGATTTAAAATGATTAAGGAGTGTGTCTCTATTATATATGACGTCCTCCTCGCCTGGTTTCTGATTAAAGTAGTTCGAAGGATGTTCTGTCTCTAATTCTATAATATGCGCACGGTCTAATACTTTTGGAGAGAACATATAGGTAGTTTCATCTACATTTACTGTACCAACAATGAATATATTGGGTGGAAGTGTAATACTTTTATTATCATCCATGAGCAGTTTTGCACTATCTAATATCTTTTCATCTACATTCTCAGACATTTGAAGTGTCTCTAATATAATAGGTAGATCTGCAAGTTCTATTAAACTAATGCCCTCAGTTTCAGAAGTACTCCGTGCAGCTTCCATCGCTGATAAAAATGAGCTAAAGTATCTTTCTACATGAGATAAATTCATTTCATCTAAAATTATAAAATGCGGGAGATACTTATTTGTTGGATGTAAAGCCCGCAGAAGTAGTTCTAACATAGGGGTCATTACATAAATTGTTTTCCCTTCAGGACCAAAAGGATTAATATAACCAATTAAACTCCTTGTATCAGTCCAGTCTGCGCCTACTGGAATCAGCGCATGTCTTTTTTCAACAGGTATTCTTACAGCTGTTCCTAAATTTATCTTCGTGTATCCATCATCATTAATATGATTCCAGAATACCGGATTAATGCAAATGATTTGAGCACTCATTTCTATTTGAATCTCAAATTCTTTATCATTAATGTGAGCTATAAACACATTTGAATCAATACAGAGTTCTCTAATTTCCTCTTCTGTCTTACTTACTATCCCTCCCTGTTTATTTATATCTATTTGCACCCATGTGTTTACTTTGTAGCTCTTTTTTTCTAAATTTTCTGCTAACCTAAGTGCTAACCGTGTTTTTCCTGTTCCTGAATTACCTGAAAGAACAACAAATGGTTTTGCCAATAAAGATACTATATAATTATCTAAAATTCTCTTTTCCATTAATCATTGTTCTCCTTATTTATATGTTGGTACTAAAGGATTCAGTGTACTCAACATATCTACATATTCTTCATGTTGCATTCTCTCATTTTCTTCTGGTAATTTATTTATTATATAGCAATTTTTTATTAATTGATCTAATGAATACCTTGAAGTGATTCTATATGTGTCTTTTTCGGAGGTCGCTTCTATAACTTGAGCCTCAACCATCCTATGGAAAAAGACGTTCACAATTTGACGTTGGTTATCTTGCTTTATTTGCGATAATCTAAATTGCGGTATATTTTTCACGTTATTTTTAGTGATTTGCCCTCCATTTTGTTTTACTACCATTAAGACTTCATAGAAAGGATGTACTAACTTTCCACCAATTAACTGGTTTAGATTCAATAAATATAATAATAAATACTCACTTCCTAAGATCTTACTCTCTAGAAACGACTTTGCTATTCGAGATAATTCATAACTTTCACCTATTTTGGAGCGAAAAACGCCTAACTCTCTCCCCAATGTATATGCGCTTGACCACTGTTTCTTAGTTCCAATATATTTTTGATGCCCACCCTCAACGTACCTGTCCAACATCTTACCAAACCCTAATATCATTTCTTCTTGAGTTTTAAATTGATTTGCTGTTTGAGTGTATACCCTGAGTAATGCTCTAAACTCTCTCTTTCTCCAGATATCAAAATATAAGCTCTTATTATCTTTCATCTAGAAATCCTCCCTCAATCTTTCTATATGTCAAATAAAATAGTAACAAAATAAGTAAATAAAAACTATTAGTGCAATCCCAGAAATCAACTTTATTTTTATATTTATTGCTCTTTCCTTATTTAAACTGTTGTTAATTAATAATTATTTCATTCCTCTTTCTATACTTCTCACTTCACTTTTAGTCTAGTCTATTATGTTTTTAGCTCACAAAGAAGCCCTGTTTTCAATGGGATCAAATTCCCTTATACTAGCAAATGGTAGCCGGTTGAACACCGGCCTTTTTCTTTTCTCTCAGTCGATACGAATTCCCTTTTATATTAAAGGTTGTTGAATGATGAATGGGGCGATCCAAGATGGCAGTAGCTAACATCTCGTCACCAAATATTTTGCCTCATTCTACATACAATTTGTTTGATGTAACGATCATCGCACCATGTTCGTATCTTTTAGATATGATCTGAAACAACTTATTTGCGCTTAAATCATCAAAGCTAAAATAACCAAGCTCTTCTATGATGAAATCTGGTCGACTATACCTCTTGATAATTCGTTTGATTAACGCATGTCTTTAAGCTTTTTGACACTCAAACATAAAATTATTTGTTGTAATAAACAAGGCATGATGTCTTTGTGTTAATGCTTCATATGCTATAAAATGGCTAGATGAGACTTGCCTACACCAGGTGGTCCCAAAAGTAAAATGTTATCACCGTTATGAATGTACCTACCGGTTAGTACGCCTTTTACTCTTCGTTCATCAATGCTAGGTTGGAAAGTGAAATCGAAATTCATTTCTACTGCAAGCTCTTTAGTAATCTGGTTCATAACACTAGTTTCTTTCTTTCCATGTTATCACTCCTTAATAGTCGTTTTAAATTATAATTACTCTATTAAAATTTTATCGGCATATAAGTAGTTATTTTCAAATAGTATTATTAGTGATTACATAATAAGAATTCTTCAGAAACTTTAATTCCATTTTCCATGCAAATCAAATAGTGGTTCGTATAAGCGTGAGACGCTACACAAACCACTCATTAAGTTAATCACTATAGTTACATGAATGCATTAAGGCCTTCTTTGGAGTAGTGTCTAGTAATTTATTTGATACAAATTCATCATCAAGTTCTTCTTTATACAGAATCATTTTTTCTTCCTCTACTTGCTCTTCATCAATAAATATATTGAATTGTAATGCCATTAAAATTGCAAAGTGTTCAACATTGTAGTAATACATTGATTTATCCACCTTTTAAATTATTCGTTCAAGAAGTTATTAAACCTAATAATGCTTCCGCACTGTCATATCGTTATAAAATTAAGAGAAACGGTAGAAAGGAATGATTTTTTCAAATCATTCCTTTCTCTTTAAATAGGTCATAAATGGCACTAGCCAATCTCTTACTAAATTCAGGAGGGACAGCATTCCCAATCATTTCATAATTTTGAACCATACTACCTGTGAATTCATAACTGTCATCAAAAGTTTGTAGCCTTGCTGCTTCTCGAACTGTTATTGATCTAGCTTGGTTAGGATCTGGATGAATATGTCTTAATCCATCTTTTTTTAAATGTGCAGGTATTGTATTACTCGGTTGATCCCATCTTAGGACATAATATTTATGGATATTTGATGATTTACCCGTTTTCTCGGTATAAAGTTTTTTAAGATTTTCAGTCGAAAGATACTTATTATTGCCCATATTGATATCTTCTGCCAATATCCTGAATATTTCTATATCTCTTCTATTATGATATCTTGGACGATGCCAAGTGTAATCTGTTTCACTGGGAAAATGAGAATATTTCCGGCTACCTAATTTATAATCCTCTTCCGATGGTAATAACGCAGGAAGTTTTCCTATTGCATCTCGAACTGTTTTTATTTTATCTGATTTATATCTATTTAAAACTTCATTGTAGAAGAACCGAAGAGATTTTTGGTTTTCTTCCATGTTACTTCCAAAGTATTTTCTGTTTAACCCTATTAAAATTATTCTCTTTCTTTTTTGTGGAACACCAAACTGAGTCAAATCAAGTAAAGCTTGTTCTTTTATATCTTCAACAATATCAAAACCATACTCATTAAATCCTCTTTTAATTTTATCTACAATATTTTCACCATCTGGAGCTGCTGATAACATCCCCTCAACATTTTCAAACACAATCAACTTAGGGTTATAGACTTTAACTACTTTTAAATAACTTTCGAAAAGATAGTTTCTATAATCATTTTTCATTCCAAATTTATCCTGAATTCTGCCTGCTACTGAATATGCTTGGCAAGGAGGTCCCCCGACAATCACATCTATATCTCTATTATTGACTACAGAATTTAGACCAATATGGGAACCATACTCGTCATCGTTTTTCCATCCATTTATTAATTCTTCAGTTCTTTGGATATCAAAATGAAGAACCCTTTTCTCAGCATCTTGATATTGATATGTCTTTTTCAATCTATTTATTAAAGTATCACACGCATAATTCTTCCACTCAACACTAGCAACTGTATTGTAATGCTTTGCTTTCTCAAAGCCGTCGAGTAGTCCTCCACATCCCACAAATAACTCTAGAGTATTTAATTTAGACAAAATATCACCTTCATATGTTCAGTTCTAAGTTCAATTGTTCTATGTCTTTGACTTTTTTAGTTCCGTTTTTTACATCCTGAAAATGTTGATGTATGGCTTTTGCCAAATTAAAGGATAAAAGAGGTGGAACTGCATTTCCAACCTGTCTGTTCTGTTGTGTTCTCGTACCTAGAAAAACGAAATCGTCTCTAAAAGATTGTAATCTCGCATTCTCTCTAACTGTTGGCACTCTATTATACTTGTAATGAAAATGATTTCTATGGCCAGTATCAATTGTTCGAGAAGGCTTTTTACTGTTATATCTAGTCCAAGCTTCATTAAACTTTCTACTATCACCAACACCAGGAGGCAAATCTTTATGATTACCGCCTTCTGGAACCTGACTAATAACCCATTTAACTTGATCTGTATGCTTACTAGCAACATGATTATAGAGCTTATTACTATTTTTCCTCATGATTTCTTGATATTGCGATTGAGGTTGCTTTACATATTCATCTTTTTCTAATCCAAATTCGTTCTCTCTACTTGGTAAATCATTAATTGCTTCGCTACACGTTACATATCTCTCCGGCGTATATTTTGGTTCTGGAAATTCAAAAGATCCGTATCCCTTTTCTATTCCCACAAAGAACATTCTTTTTCTCATCTGTGGTACGCCATAATCAGCAGCTAATAATGGTTTAGGTGATACTGATACATTGTATCCCATATCCTCAAAAGTATTTATTATCTGTTGTTTAACTGTTCCATTATACAATGTTGCGATTCCTGGTACGTTTTCAATTAAAAATGCTTTAGGTCTAAATTTCCTAACAGCTTTAACAACTGCTAAATATAGTGTATTTCTTGTATCGTTTATATCTCGTGAGCCCGTTAAAGAAAAACCTTGGCAGGGTGGGCCTCCGATAACAATATCAACTTTTTGGTTACCAATACTTTCAGCAATTTCATCAATAGCTTCTTCCTTAGAGAGATCTGCTAATAAGACATCAGAATCCTTGTGATTATGCTTAAATGTTTTTAATGCTGCTTCTTCAAAATCGACACCTAGGATCACATTATAATCAGCATCTAGAAATCCCTGTGATAGTCCCCCACAGCCACAAAATAGATCTAGTACATTTAATTTGGTTTCACTCATAGATCTATCCTCCATTCTTTTCATTACGAACATGTATTCCCATCTATTTTAAATATAAATTGAAGTATATGCAATCACTAAAACTTAATAATAACATCTTCTAAAAGCATTTAGATAATAATAGAGGAAAGAAGTTATCATTTCTTGCTTATTGATCTCATTAAATAAATTTTACATCTTATCACCCTTCTTATACTACCTTTCCATTGGACCCATAACAATGGAGTATAGTTGGAAAATGAGAGAACACTTTTATAATATATATTTACAACATGTATTTTAAAATTGTCTGGAACTAAAAAAAGCCATGGGTTGTATCCTAACCCATGGCTTCATATTATTAAATTGCGAATTTTCCAAAAATGTTATCCCTGTGATACTTAATCATTTTTAAATCTGGCCAGAAATCTTCATTTTGTGGTAAAAGAAGTTTTTTACGTTCAATGGTTTGCAAGATGTTGTTTTCTTTCATCTTCTCATGTACTTGTATAGTGAAGTCTTCATTTATTGCAAGAAAACCACGATCAAACGCCCAATGAAGATCTAAGGAAAGTAGGAGTCCATTAGTAAGATGATCTGACCCTCCAAATTCTTTCCCTTTAATGTGAGCTGCTTGGACGTTTAGTGTATCCCCATACATAATAGAATGTCCAGTGACAGCACATTTGAAATTATAGGCCTCTAAAACTGCTTTCCGGAATCGACGATCCCTTTTTATTTTTTTTAGTATGGTAACAGTACGGTCTACACCATCTGTTTCCAAGCTTTGTTTAAGTAAATCAGCTAACGCTTTAGGAGACAATGTTGTTGGGAGCTCTATACCAAATTTTTTATCAACTACTTTCTCATTTAATGTGACAGACTCATTCTCTGAATAATTTGATTTATTTTCATCCTCATCAAACATTTCAGTAAATGCTACACCGACAGTAATTAGCTCTAGTGATGGAATTAATGCTGAAGAGCCTCTTCCTACTTTATAATTATTAATTAGATTTAAAACCTCATCGTAATTTGAACATCCAGGATGAATATAGCCGACTATAAAATCACTGATTGAATTAGGCGACTTCATCATTAGAATAATATCATTCAAATTTAAATTTCTGATGTAGCTAGAATACATGCGGTATTCAATTCGCCCTTTAGGGTCAGATTTAAAATTTTTACTGTTGTGGTAATCATATATGAATTCATAAATATCTCCATTTTTACTATCTTTGGCAATTTGTTGAGCTATAAACGCAAAAGAACCTGCCCTTTTAGCATTGGGACGAATGCCCAGTTCATTAGATTTTAATACTTTTCCAAAAACTAACCCACTCTCCTTCAATTTTTGCTTCTCGTATTTATCTTTAACTTTTTGATACACCTTCTCTTTTGCAACTGGTGTTAAAAGATAATCTTTTTTCTCTAAAAGATTGATAAATTTAATTGGATTTAAAAAATCCTCTAAGTTCAATTGATTTTTCATTAAATCTTTGTTTTTTTCGATGCTAATCTCAAGAATCTTGGATACCTGTGCATTCGAGATTTTGTAAAATCTGCGACCTCAGCTATTAATGATAAATTTTTTTACTCTTTTCCATACAAAACGCCTCCTTATATTTAGCTATCACATCTAAAACAAATAAAAAAACAAACAAGACAGCTTATAAATAGTAATTTGCTACATTAAGCTATCTAGAATCAATAATTTTTTATGAAATGATGTTTCTATCGTCTAATCCAGTTAGATGTTTGTAACTAGTTTTTTTAAAAAGGCTTTTCTAACGGAATATTACTTAAAGATTAAATATAATGAGTTAAATTACTTTAGAAGTAACTATGAAGTAATAAACCAAATGAGTTTCAGTAAATTTAATTAACCTTTGCAAAAAAATGGTCTTTAAATAACTTTATCTTATAAAAACCTCACCTACTTATGATAAGGCTCCCCCCTATTAATCCTAAACCCCCGATAAACCTGCTCCACCAATATCAACCGCATCAACTGATGTGGAAAAGTCATTTTAGAAAACGACAGCTTCTCATTCGCTCTCTCTAATACTTTATCGGACAATCCCAGTGATCCTCCAATGACATAACAGATCTTACTCTTCCCATGCAGGGCGAGCTGGTTGAGGTTGGCTGCTAAATCCTCGGAGGTTTGCATTTTCCCATCTATCGCAAGTGCAATGACATGAGCATCCTGTGAAATTTTACTTAAAATACGTTCTCCTTCTTTTTCTTTGATAATTCTCATGTCTTCCTGGCTTAGGTTCTCGGGTGCTTTTTCGTCGGGGACTTCGGTGATGGTGATTTTGGCGTAGGCACCGAGACGTTTGGTGTATTCGTCGATGCCTTGTTTGAGGTATTTTTCTTTTAGTTTGCCAACGGTTACGATGGAGATATTCACAGTGTTGATGGCTCCTTTTTAAATGTTATCCACAGAACTTATCCACATATCAACATTGTGGGTATCTGATTATTTTGTCACAGAGTAAATCGCTTGTTTTTCACAGAAGCTGCAGGTTGTGGATAAGGCTTGTTCTTGTGTAAGCTTTTCCATTACCGGGAAGACTTCATTTTCGTCGACAACGACGTCTAAAGCGAGCTCAATATGCTCGTCACATGCGTAATACATACACTATCCGTCCTTTCGTTTTCATGGCTATTATAACATAGGATAAGGGGTGATCCTACCTGTTGTGGATATGTGTGGATAACCTTTTACACAGGAAAAAAGCAGTGCCTGTTGATAGGTCACTGCTTTTTTGTGGATGATCTATTTAGAAGCTTTGAGGTTCTTGTAATTGGACGTCGATGTCTTGCTGTTGACCATCACGATATAGTGTAACGGTTACGGTGTCACCGACTGCTTTGTCTGTATATAAGAAACGACGTAGGTCTGCGCCTTCTGAAATGTCTTCGCCGTCGATTTGTACGATGACATCATATTCCTGTAAGCCTGCTTGAGAGGCTGAGGAGTTTGGTGCAACACTTGTTACAACCACACCTTCTTCGACATCTTCAGGCAGATTCAAGGTGCCTGTGCGGTGCTGAACTGGGATATCGGCTAGTGAACGAATGCCTACACCTAGTTGAGGGCGTTTGACTTCGCCGAAGGTTTCTAGATCATTAATGATTGGTTCAGCTACAGCTGTTGGGATTGAGAAACCAATTCCTTCAACGGCGCTTTGGGCAATTTTCATTGAGTTGATTCCTATTACTTCACCATTTATATTAATCAGCGCGCCACCGCTGTTACCTGGGTTAATGGCTGCATCGGTTTGCAGAACCTCTGCATTCCAGTCTGGCTGTCCGTCACCATCAAGGTCAACTGGGATACTACGCTCCGTTGCACTGATGATACCTTGTGTGACAGAGCTTGCAAAGCTTTGACCAAGCGGGTTACCAATTGCAATGGTTGGTTCACCTGCACGAAGGTTTTCAGAGTTACCAAATGTTGCGACGGTATCAACATGTTCAGCATCAATTTCAAGCACTGCAAGGTCGGTGATAAGATCCGCACCAAGTAGGGTTGCTGGAACATCGGTGCCGTCTGTTAAGGTAACGGTTAAATCATTGGCGCCTTCTACTACGTGATTGTTCGTCACAACATACGCTTTGTCGCCTTCTTTTTTGTAGATGACACCAGAACCAGTTCCTTCAGCTGCTTCTTGTGCAGAGAAGATGTCCGACTGCTGCATGTTGGTGACGCCTACGACTGCATCTGATACTTTTTCAACAGCGTCGGTTACACCGGAGCTCACATTAAGATTAATCGCTTGTGAGGTGCCTGTGTTGTTATCGATTTGTGTACCGCCTACCTCTTCGGTTGGTGGGGAGTTCGACTCAATCTCATATGGTAACCAACCAATGTTGGATAGGGCAGGTGTTGTGAATACAACAATCAGTCCACCAAGAACGGCTCCTCCAAAAGCGGATAACCCGGCTGTACGCTTTCTGCCCTTAGGCTTGCGCTGTCTTTCTTGCGGCTCTGTATGTCTAGGATAATTAGAATAGCTTCCTTGCTGTGTTGATTTGTTATTTGGGTCTTGAGAATCATAATAGCCCATCTTGTCTTACCCCTTTCTTTCTCCTTGGAGCATAATGTCTTGCTTTGAACTTATTATAACGCTTGATGGCAGAAGGTCTAGTAGGTTGCTTACATTTTGTATATTTTTGATAGTGCTTAGATAATTTGCAACAAACTTGACGCGAAATCATGTAAATAGACGCAAAGTTGCGGTGGGGCTTTTGCACTAATGCGCATATAAACCTATATCCATGTTTCCACAGATCGCGGTTAGTTAAACATCTGTGTTTATTAATAAGTGGGATGGACAACACCAACAGAGCTTATTTGTTCCCATTTTCCTTTTTGAAGCTTAAGGACTTCATTCCCGTTTAGTGTAAATGGGTATGACACGCCGCGATAAGTCAGAGTATCTGTTATGGTGCGCACGGTCATACCGACAATGGAGATGGATTCGTCAGTGGTTGATAGGATCAGTCGGACTCCTGCTGGGAATGTGGCGATTTCTTTTTTATTTTGGTAGAGGGTGCAGGAATCCTGTGAGTTGAGTAGCTCATACCGATTGTCCTTGATACGCCGGCTATAGGCTGTCTCTGATAATTGATCAGCATGCTTGTAAGGATACGGAGTCAAACCTGTCACCCATAGCTCGCCATTTGGCCTAGGCAGGATTCCAGACAGTCGCTCAATATAATCAAGCAAGCAAAGGATGGAGGGAGAATACACCTCTGTAAAACCAGCTTCGCCTGTCCACGGATTTAGCGTTTGTGGAAAACGATCCATGTGATTAAAGGCAGAGAGAATTTGCTGCATCACCCATGTGAGCTCTACCACATGGCCATGATATTCAAATGCATGAGGGGCACGGATTAAGCTAAGAAAATTGGTTGTGCCTGACCAGCTATTATAGTTTGTTGAAGTAGGATCAAATCGAGCTTCGTCCAGCGAGATGGATGGGAAGGGGTATTTAGCAAAGAACTTTCCTGTGTTGAGTAGATATTTGTGGAGTGCCTGTTTAAATAAAGTATGATCCCCAACCTCACAAGCCAGCACCCGAAGCAGCACGTCAGATTGAACTTTTACATGCTGATTGTTGATATCAAGGTCATAGAAGAACGTATCTTCTTCATGAAAACAATGTGTGAATAAGCCTGTTAAACTGGTGTCGGAAAGTGATAGCCAATCTGAGTTGTTATCATCTCCTAGCTCATCTGCCATTAATGCGAGATACTTGCGCTGACAATAGACGTTTGCAGTTAAGTCAGGCGCAATAAATGGTAGGGTCGGTGAATCCGGGTGGCATTTGGTCGCATCTCCCGCGTGTGGAACATCTGGAACATGCCAAAAGCGCGGAGAATTATCGTGACCAGTATCAAACGTTGAAAAGGCTTCGACGCAACCTGTTTTTCGTGTATCACGATTGTCGACGAGCCACTTATCAAACGATGCCATCGCCGTGTACATGCGTTGCAAAAAGGCCTTATTTTTCCCAGTGGAAACGTAATGATTCCACACACTACGAGCCAGCGGAGTCACCATCTGAATTTGCCGATATGCCGGACCATCCGTTGTCCACTTATATGGGATGAGTCCGTCTTGCCTCTGGTGAGTCGCAAAAAGTTCAAACGTGTTTTTAGCGACGTCCGGCATAAAACGCGAAAGGATTTCAGCATTAATGGTGCCCGTGCTCTCAAGCCACGTGCCCCGGTAAATTCCTCCCTCAAGCAGGACAAGCTGGCCTTGGCCATTGTCCTCAAGACAATCATTTAATTGCTCATACGCTTTTGTCACCATAGATTCTAGTTGCTGGTTTGTTGAGACGAAGTGAGTAGCTCTATCCGTTAATTGGTCCACTTGATCATATAAACGAGAAAGCAAAGTACTGTCCATATTCTCTCCCCCTAGCAAATTAGGTTGTGTGACTATCATACCTGTTTTTGGATTGGTGGGGGTGGATTTATTTGGTGATGTGAGGGTCATTCACTTAGTTTAGAGGAAATTGAGGAGGTCCTGCGGGTAAGGGCTTTAGTTTCACGGGTATTGCTCTCTTCTCTCGGGTATGTGCTCTAATCCCACGGGTATTGCTCTCTTCTCTCGGGTATGTGCTCTGTTTCCACGGGTTTCGCTCCCTTCTCGCGGGTATGTGCTCTGTTTCCACGGGTTTCGCTCCCTTCTCGCGGGTATTCAGTCTATCTTCGTTGCTAACTCGTCTATCTTTCTTGGTAAATGTACTTGTCTATAAATGGCCAGCTTTAGCTGGGTTTCCTTCTTGATCTTTGTCTTTTGAAGTTGCTTTTATCGTTGGTATTTGAACTTTTTTGGATGTATTTCCGTTTCTTCCGATGTATTCGCCCGCAAACGTGTTCCTCTCTCTGCACAATATCACCCAAATAATATTTTTGATTTTATGGTAAATATAAAAAAAGCACCTATGGATAAAGCACTTTTAAAAACGCCCTAACCACAAGTACCGTATTTCTGTACACTCTTCTTTTTAAGGATAATTGCTACAGTAAATGATTTTCTATAGCTAATATGATGTCTCAGAATTTAAAAAGCTTTTCTTTGATAAATTTTAATTGAAAGCATCCAAGATAATGCATAGCAACTGATTGCAATGGCAGCTATACTGCCAAGCAACACACCATCGTTTATACCTTCATAAAACGCTATAAACTCACCAAAGTGCTTTGCAATGAATTGAGATAACTTTGAGTAGAGAAAGAAGGATAGTGCTAGCAAAATTGAAAATGCAATTAACAAGTACTGCTGTGTGAACTTATAGAAGAATGGTAGGAAGAAAGATGACACTACCATAACTATGAGGAATCCCATAATGATGCTGCGTACTGGAGAACTTAATACAGTATCGCCTAAAAAGAAAGTTCCAACATATCCAATCGGAATCAAACAAAGCGTGAATAGCAGGCCACCAATATATTTAGAACTAACTATTTCCTTCCGAGTATAAGGTAAGGAATTAATTAAAATATGAGCTTTCTCTTTCTCATCATAATATTGAGAATTAAACAGAATCAACGTGCTTACCAAAGCAATCACAAAGCTAAAATTAAAATCAGAAGACAGGAAAAGCGCTAACACGATCAGGTACACAAACATTAAATTCTTTTGTAAGATGAAGTCCTTTTTAATTAAATTAAGCATTCTTTTTACCTCTTTTCGTATAGTATATGATATCTTCTAGGCTTGCCTTTTCAACTGAAACTTTATCATTTGAAAACTCAACTATCAGGTGGTTTACATTATTTGTTAACCCCTCAAAACCAGAGCTAGTTTTTCTAATAGATAAGAATTTCTGTTCAATATTTTGATTTAAGGAACTCAATGGCCCCTTAACCAAGGCATAATCTTCTTCAATTGCGTCGAATTCTTTAGAAAAAACGTGCTGTCCATCATGAATAAAAGAGATATTGTCTGCAATTCTGTCTAGGTCCGTTGTAATATGAGAAGAGAAGAAGATGGTTTTATCACCATCTTGCATTAGATCATTCAAGATGTTTAAAAGTTCGCGTCTAAAAACGGGATCTAAACCAGCAGTTGGTTCATCCATGATAATTAGCTCTGCATGATGGGATAGGGCAAAAGCTAAAGATGCTTTCATTTTCATTCCTTTTGAAAATGTTTTTGTTTTAGACTTTAAAGGAATCTCGAATTGTTCAATATACTTCATAAATTGTGATTCATCCCATTTTGAATATGATGGCGCGATAATATCTCTCATTTCCTTGAGTGTGAGTTGTTCGTAAAATACATTGTCATCATACACAATACCGATACGATCTTTTATTGTTTTTTCCGACTTTTGATAACTATCGCCGAAAATTCTAATCTCTCCACTGTCTGGTTGTAAGATATTCATAATCATTTTTAACGTCGTTGACTTACCCGCACCGTTTGCACCAATAAAACCTGTTACAAATCCTTTTTTAACATTTAGCGAAAAATCTTTGATCTCGAACTTTTTGAACTTCTTATTCACCTTATGCAGTTCTATTACATTTTCCATTTTCGTTCGTCCTCCTTATAAATTTAAGTAATCATTTCTTCCAAGCTCATACAACCCATATAGAAGTAGATCCTTTCTTATTACTGCTCATTTAAAAGGTAATCCATTGTATAATTACGTCTTTTGTACTCGAATGAAGACCTTTCCTCTGAGGCATAACTTTTAATTCACCATGCAGAAGTATGGCTTTTTCATACTGTTTAATATTCGAATGTAATGCATCACTTATATCTCCTTCATGAAAAATGCCTAACCTATATCCTTTTTCGTTAGAATGAAAAGATCTAACCTCTCCCCGCCTTCTTAAACAGTTGTTCGCAAAATTAATTTCAAAAACTCCAGGTTGATTAACACCTTCCACCACGTGCTCATCTAAGAGTATGAGATGAGGTAGTGAGTAATCGGGGGCTTGTGTAGAAGCTCGAAAGCAAATTTGAGCAAGCGTATTAATGTGGATAAGAGATTTTTTTATGTTCATCTCTTCATGAATGTTTTTATAGATCTTAAAAGGATATGCAATCTCCAATTTCATTCCTCCTTTTCTAATCATGAAAGAGCTCTTGTTCCGCAAGTGACCATAATCTCCAACAGACTCGTTTTCATAGCCATCAAATCTAATTGATTCTGTGGAACAGTTAAGATTCTTTCTACACTTACTATAAAGAAAACGCTAGGGTAAAAAGAATAGGTAAAAAACCACTGAAAATCACTCAAATAAAATCAAAAATCAATCTGATCATTAAACTAAATTCACTAATATTGGATATTGGATTTTAGGAAGCATATCACTGAAAACATAACGAATCTTAATACTCAGATACTTCTCAAAATGGCGGAATATTGTATAATTGAGAGATTATTAGCTACAATTACGTTTTTATAACCGTAATAGATGAATTTCTACTTTTCAGATGAAGCATTGCTAAACTGAGACGAAGAGAGTGAGAAACTTGGAGATAGGGGAAAGAATACGCCAAATACGCATTCATCAGGGGTTAACCCAAACTGAATTAATTAAGGACATCTGTTCGAATACATATATTAGTAAAATAGAGAGCGGTAAAACGAAACCATCTTATTCATTTATTTTAAAAGTTGCAAAGGTTTTGAACGTAGAGCCTGAATTCTTGATTAATATGGACGCCACAGACGTAGAACCTGATATACAAAGGGTTTATGAAAGCTACCTCCAAACAAAAAAAATAAGCTCACAGGATCTCTCCTTTCTAAAGTTACATGCAAAGGAAAACCATTCGAACTCCACGTTAGTCAAAATATATTATGTATTAATCGCTTATCACAACAAAACTAGTATTAAAGAATCAGCACCATATGTAGAGCAAGCTAAGAACATTATTTCTCAAAATGTTGATATCCTTATAGATGGCGAAGACGAATTATCCCACTACTTTAATAGCCTTTCGAATTACTTTTTTTATACTAGAAATTATTCCGAGGCTTTGTTATACGCTGATCTACATGTTAGAGCGTTAAGACAAGAAGAAGGAAGTCTAAAAGAAGGAAAAGCCTATTTCAATCTGGCTATGATTCGAACAAAAATTGATGAGGATTTAGAACTTGCAAGAATTTATAGCAAAAAAGCACTGTATATTTTTAAAAAAGAAGATTTCAAACAAGGAATTGCAAATGCGCTCTCAGAATTAGCAATTCAATATCATCGAAATAAATTATATGATAAATCAATTGCTATGCTAGATGCACTGCGTACCTTCACAGAAGACTTCAAAAAAGACTATTATGCCCCTATCTTGGATTATAATTATGGTAGAGTGTATCAAAAATTAGGGAGATTTAGTCAGGCTACTGAATATTATTTCAATAGTATAAAATTAGATAAGTTAATAGGTGAAGAAAATACAATTTATGCTATTAAGTGTTTAGCAGAAATGAGTATTGAACAGAAAAACTGGGAAGAAGCTAATGATTATTTGAAGAAAGGATTTTCATTAACTAATACGTTTCACTTACCGAATATGCATATTCATCTTTTACACTTAAGATCACAAATATACAAAACACGTTTTGATTTCCCTTCCTATGAAAAAGAGATGCAACAAGCTGTAAATTTAGCTCAAGAAGGCAATTATCCCTTACTGATTAAAGAAATCAGTATAGAGCTCGCCGATCATTATAATGAAGCTCGCGCGTACAAGATGGCAGCTAAATATTATAAAATTGCTCTCAGTTAATTCCGTAGTGATCGCACAAAATGTGATTACGCATCCTGGTACATTTCCGCTTATTTCTCTGATTATTATTTTTATTTTTTCAGGTTAGTTAATAACCTCAATTATGATTTGAGGTTATTTTTTTATATTTAAAAGCCCCAAAAACGTTCTTTTCCAGATGTACTCCTGCTTTTTCCGATGTATCTGCTCCTTTCCAGATGTATTCCTGCTTCTTCCGATGTATCCGCTCTTTCCCGGATGTATTTCTGCTCTTTCCGATGTATCTGCTCTTTTCCGGATATATTCCCACTCCTTCCGATGTATCCGCTCCATCTCTCTTGCTAAAGCTCCACACCACCGCACCCACACTCCACCCACACATCACCCACACATCAAAAAAACCCAGGCATCAGCTCGGTTTCTCCTTCTACTTATCACTCAAACAACCGTCAAAGCGGTGGGTTTCAGTGGGTCTGTGTCGTATAATTCAAATTGTTCGCCTACTCCCATTCCTTGCTCGCGAAGACTTTGCTCGACGGTGAGTCGGGCGAGGTCTTTCATGTTGTTATCGAGGCTGAGGTGAGCGAGGTAGATTCGGCTCGTGGTGTCTCCGATGACATCTGTTAGGGCGATAGCCGCGTCTTCGTTGGATACGTGGCCGACGTCGCTTAGGATGCGGCGTTTGACGTTCCAGGGATAGCGGCCGATACGCAACATGTTCAGGTCGTGATTGGATTCGAAAACAAACATATCGGCGCCTTTAATTGTGCCTTTGATGCGGTCGCTGACGTAACCCATGTCGGTGGCGATGACGAGCTTTCGTCCATTGTGACGGAAGACGTAGAACATCGGCTTGGGCGGCGTCATGGGAAACACCAAACGATTCGACTTCGAGATCACCGAAACTGCGCACGGTTTCCATGTCAAAATGGAATTTTTGATCGACTGGAATGGTACCGAGCTGCTTGTCCATGGCATTCCAGGTTTTTTCGTTGGCGTAGATTGGCAGCTTGTGGCGTCGGGCGAAGATGCCGACTCCTTTGATATGATCGCTGTGTTCGTGAGTGACTAGGATGCCATCAAGCTCTTTGGGGTCCCGATTAATCTCTTGAAACAGCTCATCCATCTTTTTGCCGCTAAGACCAGCATCCACGAGTATCCGCTTTGTAGGTGTTTCCACATACATGGCGTTACCTGTGCTGCCGCTTGCCAATACACTAAATCGCAAGGCCATAAGTGGCCTCCTTTCCGGTTAATCCTCTTCCCTTATCTCTTCTTCGTCACCTTGATCGTCGTCAACAGGTGGATTTTCGATTGTAGGCTCAACCATTTCGTCTTCCACGTCTGGGATGCCTTCCTCTTGTACCGTTCCTTCAAAGGCATTAACGAGGTACGTAATCTCGCCCTCTTCCCCTTTGTCAACGTCAATTCTCATAATAGGCGCAAAGACTGGAGACTCTTTAAAAAAGCTGTAGTAGCCCAATTCAAAGTCTACAATGCTTTGATTCATTGTAATATATTGCTGATTAAACAAGGTTTCAATCGCTCGCAAATTCATGAGCGTATCCTTTGGATTGCCTTGTTTTTTATAAACCGAATACTCTTGTTCATATCCTGTTATTTCTCGCTCATTATTAATCGTAAGCTTTAATGGCGCGTTATGGTTGGTATAAACGGTTTTGCCATCAAACACTTGATCTAAATAAATCATATTCTCTTCCTCATTAACCACTATATATTGCTCACCATTTGTAACGTACGCGGTTAAAAACTGTGATAGATTTTCATTTCCCTCTCCAATCGGGAACGGATCAGTAAGTGTGGAGGCAATAGACTTTTCATCCACTAGCTCAGCTGTTTGATTGCTTAGAGTCTCAAGCTCCTCTGAATCAAACATTTGTTTTTCCCCAACTAAGTATTCGACTTCTTCTAAATCATCTGGAAGCTCAACATCAATGCTGATTTGATTTTCTTTTAGTCTATCCTGAGTGGTATTACCACTAATCAAGCTAAACTGATTTTCATCGTTTACTTGGTAGAGCTGATAGCCTAGAAAAAGATTTAACATCAGGAAGGTCATAATGAATACCGTTTTCGTTCTACTCCATTTCATTTGTACCTCCCCCTGACGGTACCTTTTGCCAACGATTATCCCCAAAAACATACCAAGCTGGCTCAAAGGTTACTAAGCCTGGTTGATCGTCCTCGTCCGTCATTTCATAGCCAACACGTACATCTCGCAGCTGATCAAAATCAAGTCGCTCTGCAGTCCTTAGTTTCTCAATGACACTTGCACCTGACTGAAGCTCGACATTCTCCTGATTAATTGCACTACTATCAAGCACTAAAAGAGGTCTGATATAACTGGTGGTTTGTGTACCTGATTTCTCTACATTAATCGTCATACTATCGCTGCTATTTTTAAAGTTAAAAACAGGTAGATTGTTCACGTAAAGACGGTAGACTGCACTTTCACGTTCATTTGATACTCTCCACCAAGCTTAGGACATAATCATTGGTCCAGCCATGATGATTATTAATATAGTCAAAGCTCGTCTGAGGTATGCTGTCAGTTGGACTACTCGCAGATTCCGAAGTTGAAGAATTCCGGTAAGTCATAAAGTTCTCATTATCACGTAAATTGAAGATCCTAGTTCCATCAGTATAGGTAAACTCACCATTACTTTGACGATAATTTCGAACAGAATTAGGGTCAGGGAACAATGTTTGAATGACATCACGTGGCCTCACACGTTCAGTCGAATAGGTCTGACGAGCATATTCAACGCCCTCAGCAGGAATATAGATATTCTCTTGATTGAGTACAAAGTCATCCGTATCCGGTTCATTTACTGTAAGAGCCGGAACAGCTGTGTTATCTGCAAGAAATCTTTCTAAAACTGCAGGATCAAAACTCGTTGAAATTTCAAATGGTACCTTATCAGACGATGAATAGACCTGTAGTTTGACTCCATCTCCATCACTATCTTCATAGATAAATACTCGATCTACTCCATCAAGGGGGAACTCATCCTGCTCTTGATTCTGTGAGAAGAGACTCATAAACATATTCATAGGCACTTGATCAGGAAAAACAAGTTCAATACCCGTTGATACATCCATTGGAGGAAACACACCATTCGTATCTTGAAGGTCTGCCTCCAACAGCTTTTCATAGATCTCATTAAATAAAGCATCGGTTTCAAGAACCATATACGTTTCTCCAAACTGATGCTTAACAATCTTACTTGGCCGGACCACGTCTTGAATCGACTTTTCATCACCAATTTGATTTAATTCTACAGCTTCAGTATCCTGAGTAACAAGTTCAGGTTTATAAGTCCAAAGCAAATAAGTCAAAATTAAACTAAGAACAACTAAGAACACTAGTAACCAGGTTTTTAGTTGTTCATAATAAAGACCTCTCACTCTCACACGTCTCCCCCCTTAGATGCCGAATAGGGTAATGTGAAGTAAATCGTTGTTCCTTCGCCATACTCACTATGCACCCAAATGTCTCCACCGTGAGCCTGAACCAATTCCTTTGCGATTGCCAAACCGAGTCCTGTGCCACCGATATTTCGCGCACGCGCACGGTCGACACGATAAAATCTGTCGAAAATCTTTAACTGACTTTCCCGGGGAATACCCATGCCTTGATCAGCAATACTTACACGAACGTGGTTGCCCTGATGCAGCAAAGTTGTAGTAATATTAGCGCCTTCAGTCGAATATTTAAACGCATTAGAAATAATATTGTCTAATACTTGGATCAACTTATCCTGATCCATTTCGACATAACTCGGTTTTTTCGAAATATGTCGATGAAGCTGAATGTTCTTTTCCTGGGCAATAATTTCGAATCGATCTAATACCTCATGCAAAAATTGTCCGAAATCAATCCATTGCAAGGTAAATTGATAGTCATCGCTGTCGATTTTTGATAGTTGAAGCAAGTCATTCACTAATCGAATCATTCGTTCTGTCTCATTTTGAGTCACTTTTAGAAAACGTGGACCCATGTCGACATCATGCATAACCCCATCCTCTAATGCTTCAAGATAGCTTTTCATCGTTGTTAACGGCGTTCGTAACTCATGTGAAACATTAGCTACAAACTCACGGCGTTCCTGCTCAATCTTTTCTTTTTCCGTTACATCATGGAGTACTGTAATCAGACCATTAATTGGCCCCTCATCCTCCTGTATCACAGAGAAATTCGCTTCAAGTAGGTATTGACCCTCCTCATTGCTAAAATCTAATAGAACGGAATCTGAGTGATCATATAGGTCATAGACACCAAATGTTTCGGTGACATGTAGAACATCTGTAAGCGGCTGACGCATGACCTGCTTGCTCGATACACCTAGCAGTTCTTCCGCTCGCTTATTTAAAAGAATGACACGTCCGTTTTGGTCCGTTGCAATCACTCCATCTGTCATGTTTGAAAGAACAGAGCTCAGACGCTTCTGCTCTCGGTCACGTGTTAACGTAGCGTCATGTAGTTTCATTGTCAGCTGATTAAAAGAAGTGGCTAACTGACCAATCTCATCGGTGCTATAGACCTTTACCTGCCTAGAGAAATCTCCATGACTCATTCGTAACGTTTGTTTTCTCATCTCTAAAATAGGCACAATAATCGTACGTGCCAACAAGATAACTAGAATCGCAGATATAAGGAGCGCAATAGACGTTCCTTTAAAAAGAATGCTATTAATTTCGTTTATTTGTGTATAGATCTCTTCTAGTGAAGCCTGAATGTAAATAACACCTAAGACTGTATCATCAGTCGTTGTAATTGGCACAGCCATGATCCGAAAACGCTCATTACTAGAGTCACGAACCTCACCATCCTCTGCTGATCCAAGCAGAGCCCGTTTGACTCTAATTTCATTATTACGCATCCCAATCTGATCAGGAGCACCTGAGTTAGATGTGCCTAAGATGACTTCATTTTTATCAATCACTTGAACAGTCGCATTATCAATTCTAAAAAAATCTTGAAGTAACGAATTAATCTCATCTGTCAGTTTTTCCCGTTCGTCCGGTGGGTTCCCTAGCACCTGCGCTAACTGATAATTAAGTAACGTCGAGCGTTCATCTAGCACATCAAAATGATTCTCTAAGAGATCCTGCTCTAGCTGCCTTGAAAAATAAACGCCAATGACCTGTACAGCAACCAGAATCAAGAGAACATAGGCGATAATTAGCTTAAACTGAATCGACTTAAAGAAGCCAATCTTTCTATCCATTAGGACTTCTCCTGCTCCTGTGGTTCTGGTTCATTTAAGAAGTAACCTACTCCACGGCGAGTAATAATCCATGCCGGAAAGCTTGGGTTATCCTCGACTTTTTCACGTAATCGACGAACCGTAACATCCACTGTTCGCACATCACCAAAATAATCATATCCCCATACAGCCTGAAGCAAATGCTCCCTCGTCATTACTTGACCAAGGTGCTTTGCAAGGTAATGAATCAATTCAAATTCTCTATGAGTAAGCTCAATTGGCTCACCACGTCTTTTCACCTGGTAGGCATCCGGATAGATCACTAGATTACCAATGACCAACTCTTTTTGAACAGGCGCTTCCTCTGTTGTTTTCTGTCTACGCAAGTTCGCTTTTACCCGCGCAAGCAGCTCTCTTGTACTGAATGGCTTGGTTACATAATCATCTGCACCTAGCTCCAGTCCTAGCACTTTATCAATCTCCGAATCCTTTGCTGTCAGCATAATAATCGGAATATCATAGCTTTTACGTACTTCTCTACATACTTCCATTCCATCTTTATGCGGAAGCATTATATCTAATAAAATTAAATCAGGCTTTTCCTGCTTAACTTGTTCCATAGCTTCAACACCATCATAGGCACAGACAACCTCAAATCCTTCTTTTTCAAGGTTAAATTTCAGGATATCTGCAATGGGACGTTCATCATCCACAACGAGAATTCGTTTATCCATTCCGTTTCTCTCCTATTCTTATCGAACTTCTTCTAGTTTAACACAAATAACCCGTGACCAAACGACATCCATATGTACGTTGCACAGGAAAAAGACAATCTATATACATACGTAACATTACATTTCATCCAAACATTCGTACAAAAAGAACCCTCAATCACAGTATTCATGATGAGGGTTCTACAACGAATGAATGCCGGCCAGAGGACTTGAACCCCCAACCTACTGATTACAAGTCAGTTGCTCTACCAATTGAGCTAGGCCGGCAAATGGTGGCTCAGGACAGAATCGAACTGCCGACACACGGATTTTCAGTCCGTTGCTCTACCAACTGAGCTACTAAGCCACACTACTAAAACTATTCAAATAAAAATGGCGGTCTGGACGGGACTCGAACCCGCGACCTCCTGCGTGACAGGCAGGCATTCTAACCAACTGAACTACCAGACCAATAATGGTGACCCGTACGGGAATCGAACCCGTGATACCGCCGTGAAAGGGCGGTGTCTTAACCGCTTGACCAACGGGCCATTATTGTAAAAATTGAAATTAAAAGTGAGCCATGAAGGATTCGAACCTTCGACCCTCTGATTAAAAGTCAGATGCTCTACCAACTGAGCTAATGGCTCATGATTTGTATCATGTTGTCTTTGCGACAAGATTTATCTTAGCATACATGCTTGTCCTGTGCAATGTTTTTCTAAAAAAACTTGTAATTTCTTGTTCTTTTTTCTCTCTACCAAGAATATCGGATTAAACAAAGGAATGCAAGGAGCGATTTAGCCCTTGCATTGCCTGTTTATCCTTAGGTAGATTAAGCAAAAACTCCACGAACAAGATTTGTTTGCTCACGGTCCGGACCGACAGAGAAAATCGTTAACGGAATACCGGTTAGCTGAGAAATACGCTCAATATAGTGACGCGCATTCACAGGAAGTTCACTTAGTGATTTCACACCCGTAATATCCTCAGTCCAGCCTGGAAGTTCTTCAAATACAGGCTCACACTCAGCCAATACCTTAAGACTTGCCGGGAATTCTTCCATTACTTCTCCACGATACTTATAAGACGTACAAATCTTCAACGTCTCAATTCCAGTTAGTACATCAATGGAGTTAAGAGAAAGATCAGTAATCCCACTTACACGACGAGCATGACGAACCACAACACTATCAAACCAGCCAACACGACGTGGACGACCCGTTGTTGTTCCGTACTCATTTCCTACATCACGGATTAAATCACCCGTCTCATCATGAAGCTCAGTTGGAAATGGACCATCTCCTACACGAGTTGTATAGGCTTTAGACACACCAACAACATGATTAATCTTAGAAGGACCTACACCAGATCCGATTGTTACTCCACCTGCAATTGGATTTGAAGACGTTACAAACGGGTACGTACCTTGATCAATATCAAGCATAACCCCTTGAGCCCCTTCAAATAACACACGACGACCATCATCAAGCGCATCATTTAATACAACAGATGTGTCACAAACGTACTTGGCAATCTGCTGTCCATATTCATAATACTCTTCAAAGATTTCCTCTTTAGTAAATCCTTCTGTTTCAAAAAACTTCTCAAACATCCGGTTTTTTTCTTTAAGATTCATCTCAAGTTTTTCTTCAAATGTTTCTTTATCAAGTAAATCAGCGATACGAATACCGATTCTCGCTGCCTTATCCATATATGCTGGGCCAATCCCTTTTTTGGTGGTCCCAATTTTATTTGCACCCTTACGCTCTTCCTCCACAATATCAAGCTTTAAATGATACGGAAGAATTACATGTGCACGATTACTAATTTTAAGATTGCTTGTATCCACATCACGATCATGCAGATATTTTAACTCTTCAAGAAGTGCCTTAGGATCAATTACCATTCCGTTTCCGATCACGCAATCCTTCTCTTTATAGAAGATTCCGGATGGAATTAGGTGAAGCTTATACTTCGTTCCACCAAACACAATTGTATGTCCCGCGTTATTTCCACCTTGGTAACGTGCGACAACCTCTGCCTTTTCAGAAAGATAATCGGTAATTTTCCCTTTTCCTTCATCGCCCCACTGTGTTCCTACAACAACAACTGATGACATTTGTTGCACCTCCAACTCTCTTCTAAAAACCCTTGATAAGTATATCAGCTAGAACCTAAGTCGTCAAACTAAACACGAACATTATTAATGTTTGAATCTCACTTTGTTCGTATAAATGATGATAGAATCGATCTACGTAGTAAATTGTTTCACTCTCTTGATAAACTTGCCTTCTTTCTTGGATGAGATGATCTTGCTTGGTGCGTGCTGCATGTTCTTGCTAACGTGTCTTGGTTCTTGCTTTAGTGCCTAGTCTTCTTGTTGTTGTGTCCTTGCTCTTGCTCCCGTTCTAATTCCTCTTGCTATCGTGTCCTTGCTCTTGCTACTATTCTAATTCCTCTTGCTATCCCATCCTTGCTCTTGCTCCAGTTCTGTTTCTTCTGGCTATCGTGCCCTTGCTCTTGCTACACCTCTCTTTCCTCTGGCTATTCTCTCCATAGCTCTTGCTACACCGACGTTTCTTCTTGCTAACTCCCTCAAACCAAATTCTTCTTAAAAATGTTCATTTTTATACCTTATTTCTTTTAAATCGGTCTTGGTTTGGTCTTTTCATTCTTGCTAACCCCACCTGCTCTCGCTCCACTTCCCGCGCTATCCTCAACCACAAAAAAACAGAGTACACTCAGCACTCTGCTTCGGATCTATATTAAGCTCCTGGCGGGATATCCCGCTCGTCGTGTCGCCTGTCGAGGTTTACGAATTTGTTGTATTCCTTTACGAAGGCTAGTTCAACGGTGCCAACCGGGCCGTTACGTTGTTTGGCGATAATGATTTCAATGATGTTTTGGTTTTCGGATTCTTTATCGTAGTAGTCATCGCGATAGAGGAAGGCTACGATATCGGCATCCTGCTCGATACTTCCTGATTCCCGGATATCGGACATCATTGGTCGTTTGTCCTGACGTTGCTCTACACCACGGGAGAGCTGGATAGGGCGATTACTGGGACTTCAAGCTCTCTGGCGATGGCCTTTAGGGTACGGGAGATTTCCGATACTTCTTGTTGACGGTTTTCGCCGCTTCGGCCATTACCTTGGATGAGCTGAAGGTAGTCAATCATAATCATTCCAAGTCCACTTTCTTGTTTGAGGCGGCGGCATTTAGCACGAATGTCATTTACTTTTACACCAGGTGTATCATCGATATAGATTCCAGCCTTTGAGAGTGAACCCATTGCCATTGTTAGCTTCTGCCAGTCTTCATCGTTTAAGGCACCGGTTCTCATACGTTGGGCATCGATGTTGCCTTCTGCACAGAGCATCCGCTGGACAAGCTGACTAGCTCCCATCTCTAAACTGAATATCGCAACATTCTCTTCGGTTTTAGTTGCCACGTTTTGCGCAATGTTTAGAGCAAAGGCGGTTTTACCTACTGATGGACGAGCTGCAACAATAATCAAATCATTTCGTTGGAAGCCGGCGGTCATCTTATCTAGCTCGGAGAAACCAGTAGCGATACCTGTGATATCTCCGGTTTGGTTTTGCAGCATCTCAATGCGGTCATAGGTTTCGACCAAGCACATCTTTGATAGAGATAAAAGCACTTGAATTTTGTCGGTGAGAGACTTCAAGGATGGTTTTCTCTGCTTCATTAAGAATTGTATCGACTTCTTCTTCGCTCGCATAACCCTCTGCCGCGATGTCTGTTGCCACACGAATGAGTCGTCTTAGGACAGACTTTTCTTCCACGATACGGCTGTAATATTCCACATTTGCTGCTGTAGGGACAGCATTAGCAACATCTCCTAGATAGGAGACTCCGCCAATTTCTTCAAGCCATTTACGATCCTGCAAATCAGAGGTTACGGTCACTAAATCTACAGGTTCACCCTTTTCAGCTAGCTCTACCATCACTTGGTAGATTCGCTCGTGCGCTGCCCGGTAAAAATCCTCAGGGATTAAACGCTCGGTGGCCGTAATTAGTGCTGTATCTGACAGAAAGATAGCGCCTAAAACGGCTTGTTCTGCTTCTATATTTTGTGGAGGGGTCCGATCATTAAACAACTCACTCACGTCAAATCTTCCTTTCGCAGAAAAACAGCTGCCTCCAAGCTCGGAGGACAGCTGTTTTTCCAGGTCTCTCTTATTCTTCAACTACATGTACTTTAACAGTTGCTGTCACTTCAGGGTGAATCTTAATCGGAACGTTTGTGACTCCAAGCGCTCGGATTGGTTCATCAAGTCCAATTTTGCGTTTATCTACTTTTTTCTTCATTTTCTTTAGGGTTTCAGCGATTTGTTTAGTGGAGATTGCTCCAAATAAACGGCCACCTTCTCCTGATTTTGCTTTAATCTCAACTGTTAATGCTTCCAGTTCAGCTTTGTACGCTTTTGCTTCGTCTAATTCTTCTTCTTGTTTCTTCTCTACGCTTTTTTGTTTGGCTTCGAGATCCTTAAGATTCCCCTTTGTTGCCGTTACAGCCAAGTTATTTGGAAGAAGGTAGTTACGAGCATATCCCTCTGAAACGTTTTTCTTCTCACCTTTTTTTCCTTTTCCTTTTACATCTTCTAAAAAAATGACTTCCATTATGCGTCTCCTCCAATCACTTCATCAATCGCTTGTTGAAGCTGTTCCTTTGCTTCTTCAACCGATATATCTTCTAGCTGGGTAGCGGCGTTGGATAAGTGTCCTCCACCATTTAGTCTCTCCATTATAACCTGTACGTTGACTTCACCCAACGATCTCGCACTAATACTGACTAAACCATCTTCGCGTAGCGAAATCACAAAGGATGCCACCACTTTTTTCATGGTTAAAAGTGTATCTGCTGCCTGAGCAATGATTAACTGTGTATAGGTCTCCGTATCATCTGCTGTGGCAATCATATAACCGTCCCGATAAATTTTTGCTGATTCCACAAGCTTAGCACGCTTTTTGTAGTGATCCAAGTCCTCTTTTAAGAGCTTCTGTACAAGCACGGTATCAGCTCCATTTGAACGAAGGAAGGATGCCGCATCAAACGTTCTCGCACCAGTTCGAACAGCAAAACTTTTGGTATCTACAATAATTCCAGCAAGAAGTGCTGTTGCTTCAAGACGATCCATACTTAATTGCTTTGGTTGATATTCTAGAAGCTCTGTCACAAGCTCAGCAGTTGATGAAGCATAAGGCTCCATATAAACCAACACCGGATCGTTGATGAAGTCTTCTCCTCTTCTATGGTGATCGAGTACAACGACGCGGTCAACCATATCAAGTAGTTTTGGTTCAATAACCATTGATGGCTTGTGAGTATCCACTATGACGAGCAATGTTTCTTTATCGATTAGAGACACAGCTTCTTCTGGTGAGATAAATTGTGACCAAAGGTGATCGTGTGTTTCTACTTCTTCCATTAATCTTTGTACGTCTGCATTCATATCATTTTGATCAAGCACAATATAGCCTTCTCGATCGTTCACATCTGCAATTTTTAGTACACCGATTGAGGCACCGATGGCATCCATATCTGGACGCGAATGCCCCATCACAATCACACGTTCACTTTCTGTCACAAAGTCGCGCAAAGCATGAGAAATAACTCGCGCACGTACACGCGTACGTTTTTCCATCGCGTTGGTTTTACCACCGTAGAACCTGACGCGACCATTTTTACGCTTGATTGCTACCTGATCACCACCACGTCCTAAGGCAAGATCTAAACTTGACTGAGCGACATTACCAAGATCCCGTAGCGATGCTTCTTCTGTCCCGACACCAATACTTAAAGTAATAGACGCCTTCTCTTTGCTTGTAACCTCACGAATTTCATCAACAATCGCAAATTTATTCTCTTCAAGCAACAGTAGCGATTTATAATTCATCACAGCAAGAAACCGATCTGATGCGGTTCGTCGTAGAAAAATATCATACTCATTCGCCCACTGATTTAACGTAGATGTAATAGCACTCATCATTCGACTTCGAACCTGATCTTCCATTCCTTGCGTCACTTCGTCGTAGTTATCAAGATAAATCAGTGATACAACCGTTTGTGTATCTTCAAATAATTCTTTCGTTTCTTCCTTTTCTGTTACATCCGTTAAATAGACTAAACGTTCATTTCGTTCAATCTCAATATGATAGAAAACAGAATCAATTTGAATTGTTTCAGATGTTGCTCCTTCATCAATTAACACGAGCAGATCTTCACTGATTTGTGAAAGCTCCTTGCCAATCAACTCTCCATCTATTCGATTTAGAACAAATGGATTCACCCACTGGATTTTGAACTGTTCATTATACAGAATCATACCAACGGGGAGATTTGCTACAGCACCCTCTCCTGCTTTATTCACTCGATAAGAAAGCGTTGAGATATACGTTTCCAAATCTCGCTGAAAAGCCTGCTGAGCAAAAATAGAATAAAGGGCAACAAGAATGACGGCAGCAAAGCTAACTAGCCCCATCTGCCAATGCCAAAACATAATCACAGCGCTCAATAAGATAGACACAGCAAACAATGTGATTACATGATAGCCGTGCCATCGTTTCATTATAGACTTCGGCATTCTTGTCAACTCCTACTTTCTCTGGCTTCCAAGCCTGCTTTTCAAATCGAGAACCAAATCAGCAATACCAATAAGCCTTACAATTTGCATCAGTGGTCCAATCAAGATCGTTATAATCACTACGAGAATTCCCAGGATCTTAGGAAGCTTTTTAAAATGAAAAAAGAATAAGATAAACGATAAGCCTTGTATAGTCATGATGGTCTCAATAAGTAAAAAAACATTTGTTACCGCAATAAAAAGTGTCGTTCCTTCTTCTGGCTGGCTTAATAAAAAGACAAACGCGATTAAGTAATACCATATAAACGCCTTTGGAAATCCCCAGTTACGAAGAGCCGGAATTCTTTTTACTTCTATATTACAGCGTCTTAATAAAACACCCGCTAGCCATACAGTGATTAACCCCATGATCGTTCCGATTAAGACAAGTAAAAACGGTACAATATACGGGATAAAATCCATATTTTCCGTCACAAGTGCTATTTGATCAGCTGATGTCCCTGCCTGTTCTAACAAAGACGTGACCTGATCACTTTGGTTACGAATCAATTGGCGAAGACTCTGCTCCGTTCCTAGCGAGAACACTACATATCCAATAACCAGATGGAAAATATACGTTAAACTCGCTCCAATTAAAACAGCAAAGCCATCTACTTTTCTGCGATGAAGTTCACCAACTACTATACCTACCATTGCAAACACAAATGTCAGCACAAGTGCAGCAAGATGTATTGGCCATGATAGTAAACAAAGTAGAAGGTAGAGAATAAGCGATGGTTTTACTCCATGCTTGGCTGCAAAATAAACAAGTGGCAGCGGCAAGGTCCAAACAAATACTACATTTAAAACGGGCACTAGAAGTGCAGCTAGTAGTAATATTACATACAATCCAACAATCAAAATGCCTTCTTTCCAAGCACTTTTTTGATTCACGCTGTCACCTCTTTTTACCAGAAACAAAATGGCCTTTTTCGTAATCAAAAGACCTTTCTCTATGTTCACATATACCTGTCTATTTTAGCGCAATTACTTAAAGAATTAAAGGTTTGCTTTTAGTGTACACTTTTTAAGGGAAAAAAATAAATCGACGAGGAATTGATATTCCTCGTCGACCTACTGTTTCATTTATTAGTTTACTTCGTTTACATAAGGAAGCAATGCGATTTGACGTGAACGCTTAATAGCGATAGTCAATTTGCGTTGGTACTTAGCAGAAGTTCCAGTCACACGACGAGGCAAGATTTTGCCACGCTCTGAGATGAAACGTTTTAGAAGCTCAGTATCCTTATAGTCAATGTGCGTAATTTTGTTTACCGTGAAGAAACAAACCTTCCGGCGTTTAGGACGACCACGACGAGCCATAACGGAACAACTCCTTTCTTAAAAAGTAATCAGACAGTTAACCTTAAAACGGTAGATCATCATCCGAGATATCAATTGGTTTCCCATCATTTGCAAATGGGTCATCCTTGTATCCACCCTGCTGCTGACGGTTATCATTCTGGTTAGGAGGATATCCGCCTTGATCTTGAGCATAGTTAGAATTTGAACTATTGTTTGATTGGTTATTCTGACTGCTATTACGCGGTTCCAGGAACTGGACGCTGTCGGCAACGATTTCGGTCACATAGACGCGACGGCCTTCATTGTTGTCATAGCTTCTTGTTTGTACTCGGCCATCGACGCCTGCTAAGCTGCCTTTTGTTAAAAAGTTAGCTACATTTTCAGCTGGTTTACGCCACACCACACAGTTAATGAAGTCAGCTTCACGATCTCCCTGTTGATTCGAAAATGGACGATTCACAGCAAGTGTAAAGTTGGCAACAGCTACTCCGTTTGGTGTATAACGTAATTCAGGGTCTTTTGTCAGGCGACCAACTAGGACAACACGATTTAGCAATCCATATCCCTCCCGCTTCTAAAAGTATTAAGACGGTCCCCGAGAGGATGTCCAAAGCTAGATTAAATCAAACGACTTAATCTGTTCGTATAATTATTCTTCTTCTTTAGTTACTAGGACACGAATAACGTTGTCGTTGATTTTGATTAAGCGATTAAATTCATTAAGCGCATCAGAATCAGCAGCAGCGTTTACGTTTAGCAGTACATAGAAACCTTCAGTGAAATCATTGATTTCATAAGCTAAACGACGTTTACCCATTTCATTAACCTTTTCGATCTCAGCACCATTAGTTGTTAAAACGTTGTTGTAACGTTCAACAATCTCTTTATAAGCTGATTCTTCCAGGTTTGGAGCGATAATGTACATGATTTCGTACTTACGCATTCCGGCCACCTCCTTTTGGTCTAAGCGGCTCCGTTTAACAGAGCAAGGAGCAAAACTCATCGACAGAGTCATTTTACTCACAACGATTAATGATAACAGATTAACCAAGCTTAGGCAAGGGAATATTAAGTTCTAGTTTTAGAGCTTCGGCTCCACTCCAGAGAAGGGGCACGCTTTCCTGTGGAGGGCGTTGAACTAATTTGGCTTTGCCAAATCATTTCAACCCTGCCCTTTAATCGAGGCCACTGAAAAAGGGTTGATATGTAGTTAAGGGTTCCTTTAAAAATATAAAAACAGCCTGCCATTCCCTTTATTTTGGAAATGGCAGGCTGTTTTTATTTATCATACCGACCCTTTTGGGGTTATTTTTGCTCCATGACTTTCAGTATTCGTTTGAGATTGGCTGAGAAGATGGCCATCGCTCCTTGAATTTCCATCGCTAATAGACCCGAGGAATTCGCCGTTTTATACCCGTGTCTATGCTTTAGTTCACTATTTTTCGCTTCAATTTTGTATCGCGTTTTGGCTTTTTCTTTAAACGTTTCACTTTGCTCAAAAGCGAGATGTTCTTCATGTTCAGGAGAATGGATGGTGACAGAATATGTTTTGCTTTTGGCTCCCTGTTTATAACACCCTTCTTGGAAGGGACACGTCTTGCATTTCTCGATATCAAAATAATACTTCTGTCTTTGGTTTTTGCCTTGCTTCGTCGTTCCTTGTCTGTGTGTCAAAATAGCTAAATGGCCCGCTTTACATACATACATCCCCGCATCTTTATTAAACTCAAACTCTTCTTCCTTTGAGCGTGTCCCATGGGCAATGGATGGATTGGTTTTAGAAATTAATTCAATCTGATTTGCTTTCGCGTACAGGAGATGATCTTTTCCTGAATACGCCGCATCTCCGATGACGGATTCCACTGTCATCCAGCGTCTACACTTTTTTCAATGAGTGTTCGAAGTTGCTTTGCGTCCGATTTTTCTCCGGTTGTGATGACCGCTGCGGTAATCACGCGTTCATCACTCATCGCTAGATGAGTTTTATAGCCAAAGAAAGACGTATCGGCACTTTTGTGACCCCTTCGGGCGTCTTGATCTTTCATGGATTGGAGGCGTTCGATATCATCGTTGACGGTTTCTTCTACTAGATTCAACGGCTCCGTCACCTTTGGATAGGCATGCAGGGTCGGATGTTGTTTGATCACACTCAAGAGGGTTTGCGTGTACACGAGTTCTTCATCTAAATCATTCTGAGTTGGCTTAGCTGGAAGTTTGACTTGATGGACTCATCGACAGAATAGACTGCTTTCCTCAAGTTTTTTGATCGTTCTCGCAGAATATCGATCGGCTTTTTCTGGTTATAACGTGCCTGGGTATGAGTAGAATCAACGATGATCGTTTTACTTTTAATGACGCCTTGTTCAACCGCTAGTTCGACTGTCTTTCCGATTAATAAATCAAGTACATTCAGATCCTTTAAACGCAATTTACGGAACTTCGTTAAGGAGCTTGAATCAATGACCTCTTCCTCAGGTGCCATGCCTAAGAAGTATTTATACGACATATCATATCTAGAACGCTCCACCAGATCCACATCTGATAATGGAAACATGCTTTTTAACAATAAATATTTAAACATTCGAATAGGGTCTATGGCTGAGCGACCGTGATCCACGTTATAATTCTGTACCAACTCATCATAAATAAAGGAAAAATCAATAAGATCATTCAGTTTCCGTAATGTATGATCTTTAGGAACGATGAGATCATATAGATCAGCATACGCACTGAGTTGGAGAGATTGTTGTTTTCGAATCATAGTCAGCCACCACTTTCATGTTAGATACACTTATCTTATCAAAAATGAAGAAGAATCTGAGGTAAAAAGAGAGAGGCAGACTAAAATGACGACTATACCTAAAAAAGAACGTTGCCATTTAGTTGATCAGAAGAATAGCGGAAGGAGAAACCGAAGACTCCTGCGGAACAGAACGAGTCTGAAGACATTGAAGGGGTGCCCTTCCACTTCAAGGGCTGAGGCCGTTCCCGCGGAAAGCGAAGGTTTCTCCTGGAGCGGTGCCCGTGAGCTTTTTTCTAACTGACTTTTTCAGTGGCCTCCCTTTAATCCACTAGGAGTCGGCCCCTTCTCTTCCGTTGATTTATGCTTACATACCCTAGGAGTATCTCTGCAAAATCTCGCCATCTATCTTAATTAAAAGAAGATAACGAACGTTCTAATCAAGAACGTTCGTTATCTAGATCTGTCTATATACATTTGTCCCTACTCTTTAATAAAAGCCTTTGAGAAATTAATTACACATTAAATCGGAAATGAATGACGTCTCCGTCTGCAACGACGTATTCTTTTCCTTCTAGGCGGACTTTGCCTCGTTCTTTGGCTACTGCCATGGACTCGGCATCTACTAGATCTTCATAAGATACGATCTCAGCACGGATGAATCCACGTTCAAAGTCTGTGTGGATGATACCTGCGGCTTGTGGTGCTTTGATTCCTTTTTTAAATGTCCATGCACGAACCTCTTGTACACCAGCTGTGAAATACGTCTGTAAGCCAAGTAGTTGGTATGCAGCACGAATGAGCTGATCAAGTCCAGATTCTGCAATGCCTAAATCATCAAGAAATTCCTGCTTCTCATCGCCTTCAAGCTCAGCAATTTCTTCTTCTTCGATTTTTGCACAGACAACAATGACTTCACTGTTTTCTTCAGCTGCAAAAGCTTTAACTTTAGCTACATATTCATTTTGTTCTGGGTCCATAATATCTTCTTCACTCACGTTTGCTGCATATAGTACAGGTTTGCTTGTTAGAAGATGCATTCCTTTTACTAGCTTTTCTTCATCTTCTGTAAACTCAACACTTCTTGCGGGCTTCTCATCTTCAAACGCAACACGTAGCTTTTCAAGAACAGCAAGCTCTGCTACAGCATCCTTATCCTTTGTACGCGCCAGCTTAGATACACGCGCCAAACGCTTGTCCACTGTTTCAAAATCAGCAAGAATAAGCTCCAGGTTAATAACCTGGATATCGCGAATTGGATTTACACTACCCGATACATGTGTGATGTTGTCATCAGCAAAGCAACGAACAACGTGTGAAATGGCGTCAACTTGGCGAATATGAGAAAGGAATTTATTCCCAAGACCTTCCCCTTTACTTGCTCCCTCTACAATTCCGGCAATGTCCGTAAATTCAAATGCAGTTGGGATGGTCTTTTTCGGATCGACTAATGTAGTTAATACTTGCAAACGTTCGTCTGGTACTTCAACAATACCTACATTCGGATCGATCGTACAGAACGGGTAATTCGCTGATTCTGCTCCTGCTTGTGTAATTGCATTAAATAACGTGGATTTACCGACATTCGGCAGACCCACGATTCCTGTAGTTAAAGCCAATTGAGTCACGTCCTTTTCTGTCTTATCTATTTTTGGCACAATAAAACAAGGCAGCGGATAAAGATCCCCTTCACCTTGTTTTATTCACTAGGGTTTGCGTGTTCGAGAACTTTTTTTAATTTGCGGGTGAATTCCTTACGTGGAAGCATCACACTATGCTGACATCCCAGACATTTGATGCGGACATCCATTCCAATACGAATAATCTTCCACTGATTGGCTCCACAAGGATGCGGCTTCCTCATCTCAACGACGTCATTTAGGAAGAATTCCTTATCTGCCATTTAATTCGACCTCCCAGAAGCATACTCCGTCTTATTATACACGATTCTTGATTAAAAAGGGAAACCGTCTAGCATGCTTATTTATTTCGTTTTAACGCAGGATGGTGAAAAAATGGATACAGAACAATACAAACTAACAGATAGAGATTAATTGCTCCATATAAAGGATACAAAACGGCAATCATTGAAGAGAAACCAAATGTTGTGAGTGGTGCCATAATCGCTAATAGCAGCATCGCAATTAACCAACTCTCCCCTTTTAAAAGCCCTCTCAGCCTCGATATTAATCCAAAGATTCCTGCCCCTGCTGTTGTGTAGATCGCAAGCCATAACAAAACAGACATCGCAATAACCATAATAGATGGATATTGTTTAAGAATCACAAACAAGGGAATCTCGTAAAACATAATCTCTCCAGCAATTTGCAGTAACGATTCATTATATAAATAAGAAATCGAACCCATCAGAATTCCGCTGCCTATCGTTGCAATCCAAATTTCCCCTCGATGTTTAATTTGATTGCCAACGGCTGCAACAACGGCAACAATTGGCAAGATATTTAAGGAAGTGAATGTGATCGCCGCAGGCCAGTTATGCTGATGACTCAGATCGAAGGTAAATGTGAATCCACGTGAATATTGAAAGACTAATAGAATACTAACTAATGATAAAATTAAAATAGGAATTAAAAAAGCATTAACAGTGGTCATTCCATCTGTATCTCGAATGAAAAGTAAAACGACCAGTGCAGCACTTCCCGCCATCCCTAACCAAAACGGAATATTATACACTTCAAGTGTTGCCCCTGCCCCGGCAAGCATAATCGTTGTTGTTGAAAATAAGTAGGATAAAATAATCCAATCATAGGCTCGTGCCAATTTTGGTCCAACCAGACTGGTTAACAACGGAACATATTGAGTCGTTTTCTGCCTATAAGCAAGATTCATAATCACATAACAGCTTACTGTAAACAATCCTGTAAATAATAGAATAGCTACATTACTCTCTGCCCCAAAAAATTGCCAGAGTTCCCGACCGGATGCATACCCTGCTCCTATTAATGTCCCAACGATTAAGAACATCCATTTAAATCCGTTTGCCCACATCCAAGCTCGCTCCCTTTTTTCACTACATGTATAAAAACGTCTCTGAACTACTATACTGTTACTACTATGGCAAAGGAGTACAAGTTATGAGTCCAAACCTATGGCGTTTTAACAAAAAGAAAGCTCAACCATTCCGTGTCCCCTTTGAACAGATCCAGACTCACGGGCCTTTTGCCGAACAAATTCTAAAGTACTGTCAGCAGGCAAATAAACGCGACCTTATTATTCTTTGTGTTGGCACAGATCGCTCTACAGGGGACTCTCTTGGTCCATTGATAGGCTCTAAGCTTGAGATTCTATCCCTACAGCATTTTCATGTATACGGCACCTTAGAATACCCTGTACACGCTATGAATCTCGCAGACCGTCTTGCTGAGGTCAACTCAAAACACGATAACCCATTTATCATTGCAATTGATGCTTGTCTTGGTCAGGAAGTGAATGTTGGCTCTTTGACGATCCAAGAGGGGCCATTACACCCTGGTGCTGCTGTGCACAAAAACCTGCCTAAGGTTGGGGATATTCATATTACTGGTATTGTGAATGTGGGTGGGGCTATGGAGTTTTATGTCTTACAAAACACACGGCTTCACATCGTCATGTCGATGGCAGAAAGCATTGCTCAGTCACTTTATTTAGCAGACCAACAGATATCCAGTAGTACGACAACATCACCAACAATTCAAACTGTGTTCCAATATACTCCAACTGATATGAAAAATGTCTAAAACAGACGAAAAAGCCGAATCATTATGTGAAATAAACAACATAATGGTTCGGCTTATCTGATAACTAAAACAATTCTGTCCTAGCCTCCACTTGAATCGTCAACATGCACCCTACACAATTGATAAAATCCAAATAAGTCCGCCTAATACCGGCAAGGCTGGTAATAGATTTGCTACACGTATACTGGTGATCCCTAAAATATTTAATCCAATTGCAACAACCATAATTCCGCCTACAGCTGTCATCTCAAGAATATACTGCTCAAGAATAGGTCCTGGGATAAACGCTGCAATATACGTTGCTAACAGAGCAATAGCGCCTTGATATAAGACCACTGGAACCGCTGATAATAAGACACCAAAACCTAGTGTTGAGGCAAAGATAATAGCAGAGAGCCCATCAAGCATGGCTTTTGTGTAAAGTAAGGAGTGGTCTGCACGAAGCCCGCTGTCAATCGATCCAAGTACAGCCATCGCTCCAACAACATAGATTAATGATGTTGTGACAAAGGCTTGCGCGACTTTGCCGGATTCTCCTGATTTTGCCGGTTTCAGCTTAGATTCAATCCACATGCCGAGTTGATTAAGGTGTGAATCAATGCCTATCCACTCACCTAAAACCCCTCCTACAGCTAAACTACCTATCACCAGAAGGAATTCTTCCGTTTGTAGTCCCATTTGAATCCCCAATAAGATAATAGCTAAAGCGATTGCTTGTAAGACCGTTGTTTTCATTTTTTCGGGGATGTTTTGAACCATTAATCCAATACATCCAGCTACTATAATGGCTGCTCCGTTTACTAATGTTCCTGTAAGTACCATGTTTTGTTCTTCCTATTCTTATTCATTTTTCAGTTTGTAAAAGCTTCGGTAATTTCTTTCACTGCGTCTAGAAGGCGCTCTACTTGATCCATTGTATTGTACGGACCAAAGCTAACTCTAACCAATCCTTCATCTATTGTTTTTAAATACTTATGTGTTTTTGGAGAACAATGCAAGCCTGCTCTTACAGCTATTTGATACGTGGAATCTAGAATCATAGCGATCTCATGACTTGAGATATGTTCCACGTGAAACGAAACAACCGCTACTCGTTTTTGAAGGTCTCTAGGACCATAACATGTCACATATTCAAGTTTGGTCAAACCTTCAATAAATGTCCGCATCAATTCTTCTTCATGTGATCTGATAGAATCGATTCCTTTTTCCTTAATCGCTTGCACTCCAGCTAACAAGCCGGCAATACCGGGTGTATTTAATGTACAAGCCTCATATCGCTCCGGCCACTGCTCAGGTTGACGCTCTAACTCAGAGTGCGTGCCGGTGCCACCATGAATTAATGGCTCTAATCCATAATCTTGTTTACTAATTAGAACACCAGTGCCTTGAGGTCCCATTAAACCTTTATGCCCTGCAAAAGCAAGTAAGTCTATATGATCTCGTTCCATCTGAATATCAATTTTTCCAAGCCGTTTGCGATGCATCCACAACAATCGTTGCATGATGATTAGACAATTGTTCACCTAACTCTTTTATTGGAAAAAGCGCACCTGTCACATTAGAAGCGTGTGAAATGACAATCATTTTTGTCTGCTCTGTTATTAGCTTTGTAAAATCTTCAACTTGATAGCTTTCGGTATGATCTGGTTCAACATACGTGATATGAACTCCTTTTTGCTGCTCAAGAGCCTTTAACGGGCGTAACACAGAGTTGTGCTCAAATGTTGTGGTAATAATATGATCTCCTACTTCAAAAGGAAAACCTACTATCGCTTGATTTAACGCCATGGTTGCATTTTGATAAAACCAAACATGACTTTCATGGGGTGCTTGAAATAAGTCAGCAAGTTCTTTACGCGTGTTTTTTACAACTGCGGCTGCCTGTTGAGATAGAGCATGTCCACCTCGTCCAGGGTTAGCTGCGTAAAGATCAACCGCTTCTTTCATCGCCTCCCCTACTTTTTTCGGTTTTGGAAATGACGATGCAGCATGGTCAAAATAAAGCATGTATCTGGTCCTTCCATTAAAAAAAGAAGCCACCTGATGGATGACCTCATCTTTTATTATTTTTAATGATCATTACATTTATTTTTCTTCAACAGATAAGATTTGTAGGATTCTCTCTAGGTCATCTTCAGAGAAATAATCAATTTCAATTTTTCCTTTTTTCTTACCTGGTTTAATTGCAACAGATGTTCCAAGTGTCGTACGCAGGATATCCTGACGTTCTTTTAAAAATGGAGAGAGGTTAATTTTTCTTCTTTTTGTTTCACGTGAAACGCGATCATTTAGCTGTTGCACGAGTAACTCTAATTCTCTCACGCTTAGTTTATCATGGAGTACTTTTTCTAATAAAGACGAAAGCTTGTTTTTATCAGAAAGACCAAGCAAAGCTCGTCCGTGCCCCATCGAGAGTTTTCCATCTGAAATGAATTGTTGGACAACGGTTGGTAGCTGGAGCAATCGAATGTGATTGGCAATATGCGGTCTGCTCTTTCCAAGACGTTTTGCCAACTGTTCCTGTGTCACATCAAGATGACTCATCAGCTTTTGATAAGCCGTTCCTTCTTCAATTGGATTCAGATCCTCACGTTGCAAATTTTCAATAAGGGCTAACTCCATCATCTCATCTTCATTGTACTCTTTAACAATGGCAGGGATGGAATCCAGCTTTGCATGCTGAGCTGCACGAAAACGACGTTCTCCAACCACAATCTCATAGCCTTTAATACTTTTACGAACTGTAATAGGCTGAAGGATACCGTGTGTTTGGATTGAATGTGCAAGTTCGCTAATAGCCTCTTCCGTAAATGTTTTACGTGGTTGATACGGATTTGGGCGAATTTGTTTTAGTGCAACTTGTTCGATTTGATTTTGCTTCTCGTCTGGGAAAAATGCCTGAAGACCTTTACCTAATCCTTTAGCCATTTGTTACCACTTCCTTCGCTAAATCTACGTAAACTTCTGCTCCACGTGACTTTGCATCATACACAATGATTGGTTTCCCGTGACTCGGTGCTTCTCCAAGACGAACGTTACGAGGGATAATGGTATCAAAAACTTTTTCTCTAAAGTATTTTTTCACTTCATCAATCACTTGAATACCTAGATTGGTTCTAGCGTCTAGCATGGTTAATAGGACACCTTCTATCGCCAAATCAGTATTCAAATGTTTTTGAACAAGACGAACCGTATTTAACAGCTGGCTTAATCCCTCCAGTGCGTAATACTCACATTGAACAGGAATTAAAACCGAATCTGAAGCGGTTAATGCGTTAATCGTTAACAAACCTAAAGACGGTGGACAATCAATAAAAATATACTCGTACTCGTCAGCAACTTCCGACAATGCTCGCTTTAAACGAACTTCTCTGGAAATTGTTGATACAAGTTCAATTTCTGCACCTGATAATTGAATGGTAGATGGAATAACAGATAAATTATCAACCGTTGTTTTACGTATAACTGACTTGGTTTCAATATCTTCAACAAGCAGATCGTATACACACTCGTCTACGTCGCCTTTTTCTACCCCTACCCCACTAGATGCATTTCCTTGCGGGTCTATATCAACCAAAAGGACTCGATGTCCAAGAAAAGCAAGACATGCGCTTAAGTTTACGGCAGTGGTTGTTTTACCCACTCCCCCTTTTTGATTGGCAATTGAAATAATCTTGGCCACTAAGCCACCTACTTTCCCTCAAAAAGAACTAACATAAGTCGTTCTTATTCTATCATAGTTTAAGGGAAATGATTTTAGAAAGTTGTGTGAGATTGAAAATCTTTTAAAAAAGATTAGTAAAAAAATAACCTATCTTTCAAAAGATAGATTACTTTTTAGGGATACGAATCGTAAACTGATAGAATTCATCATTTTCTTCTTCATTTGTATCTATATCTAGCCCACTTTGAAGAACCATATCGACTGATTGCCTGATCGTGTTCATCGCAATTCTCATATCTTTTGAATAGGCTTTACGTGTTGGTTTCTTTTTCTTTTCTTCTGGAGCTTTTTCTCCTTCAATAAGAGCTTTCACTCGTTCTTCTGTTTGTTTCACATTTAATGAATGCTCAATGATTTCAGTTAGGATGGTTTGTTGCTTCTCCGTGTCCTTTAAAACAAGTAAGGCTCTAGCATGTCTTTCTGAAATCTTCCTGTCCAATATCGCTTGCTGTACAGTCTCAGGTAAGTGAAGCAATCGTAGCTTATTCGCAATGGTTGATTGACCTCTACCAAGACGTTGGGCTAAACTTTCCTGCGTTAAGCCATGGATTTCAATAAGCTTTGCATAAGCCACGGCTTCTTCAATAGACGTTAATCCTTCGCGCTGAAGGTTTTCAATGAGTGCAATGGATGCTGTTTGTGAATCATTAAATTCCTTTACAAGCGCAGGAATCTTTTCCCACCCAAGATGGGTGACTGCACGCCAACGACGCTCACCTGCAATAATTTCATATTTGTCATCACGTTGACGAACAACGATCGGTTGAATAACCCCGTGTGTACGAATGGTTTGGGCAAGCTCTTCAATTTTCTCTTCATCAAATACGGTCCGTGGCTGAAAACGATTGGGTACAATTTCTGCTAAAGAGATCTGTTGTACTTCCTCATTCTCTCTAATCACTGCTGTCTCATCCTGTTTGTCACTAAAGCCAAATAGGCGTGAAAACGGCTGCTTCATCGCCCTGACACCACCTTCTGTTTATAAACCTCTACGTCTTATCTATCTATTCGACAGCAAGGTCTATAATCCCTTTTTATCTCTAACTCTTTTATATCCAAACAGCGTGTAAGCGTCAAGAATTGTTTTATGATCATCGACATCATTATGTACAAGTGGGCAGTGTTTCACGTGAAACACTGCCGTATCATTTAGAGAGGTTGCTTAGCAGGAACTCCTGCTTTGCGTGGGTACTTCTTTGGTGTGGATCGTGTTTTGTGGAGCAAATAAATCGTTCGTTCACTTTCTTCTTCAGGCAATGTAAACGAATAGGTTTCTCCAACTGTACCACCTAATGTTTTGATCGCTTGATTTGCATCCTGAAGTTCTTGCTCTGCTCCTGCACCCTTCATGGCTAAAAAATCTCCGCCTGTTTTGGCAAAAGGTAAACATAGCTCAGATAAAACAGAAAGCCTAGCAACAGCCCGAGCTGTCACCACGTCAAAGCGTTCACGGTAGGCACCATCCTGTCCTGCAATCTCTGCTCGGTTATGATGAAAGCTTACGCCTTTTAAACCAAGTTCAGCGGAAAGGTGTTCGAGAAATCCAATTCGTTTTTTTAAGGAATCAATAATCGTCACATGAATCTCAGGAAATACAATTTTGATTGGTAAGCTAGGGAACCCTGCACCGGCTCCAACATCAAGTACTCGTTTTTGCTCGGTAAATGAATAATAGAATCCCGCGCTAATTGAATCATAAAAATGTTTGAGATACACATCGGATTCAGAGGTTAACGCGGTTAAATTCATCTTTTGATTCCATTCAACCAAAAGCTCAAAATAGCGCTCAAATTGCCATTGCTGATGTTCCGATAAGTCTATTCCTTTTTTTGATAAAGATAGAACAAATTCACTTTTATTCATACGTCCCTCTTTCTATGGCTGAACTTTTGCTAAACGCCCTTGCTCCATATAGACAAGTAAGATGGAAATATCAGCAGGATTCACACCCGAAACACGTGAAGCTTGGCCGAGTGAGATCGGACGTACTTCTGCAAGCTTTTGTTTTGCTTCAGTAGCAAGACCATTAATGGCCATGTAATCAAGGTCTTCAGGAAGCTTTTTGTTTTCCATTTTTTTTGACCGTTCAACCTGCTGCAATTGTTTACTAATATATCCTTCATACTTCACTTGAATTTCGACCTGTTCTGCCACATCATCTTGGATGTGGAAGTCAGATGGTTGGATAATAGCAGCAATATGCTGATAGGTTAATTCCGGTCGACGTAATAACGCCGCTGCATGCATGGCTTCAGCTAAAGGCGAGGATCCTGCTTTTTCTAGCATTGCATCTACCTCTGCCGCTGGTTTAATCACAATTTTTTCGAGTCGTTTTTTCTCAGAAATAATCTGTTCTTTTTTCACAAGGAAACGGTTGAATCGGTCTTCTTTGATCAACCCAATTTGATGTCCAATTTCCGTAAGTCTTAGATCTGCATTATCATGACGCAGAAGCAGTCTAAATTCCGCTCTAGAGGTCAAAAGGCGATACGGCTCATTTGTACCCTTCGTTACCAGATCATCAATCAGAACGCCAATGTAGGCTTGTGAGCGATCAAGGATAAGACCTTCATCTCCGCGTGCTTTTAATGCAGCGTTAATACCAGCCATAACACCTTGTCCGGCAGCCTCTTCATATCCTGATGTTCCATTTATTTGTCCAGCTGTAAACAATCCTTCAACCTTTTTGGTTTCTAGAGTTGGCCAAAGCTGTGTTGGAACGATTGCATCATATTCAATGGCGTAGCCCGGACGCATCATTTTTACGTTTTCGAGCCCTGGAATTGATTTTAACATGTCTAATTGCACATCTTCAGGTAGGCTTGTTGATAACCCTTGTACATAAACTTCAGTCGTGTTACGACCTTCTGGCTCTAAGAAGATTTGGTGTCGCGGCTTATCATTAAAACGAACAATCTTATCTTCAATAGACGGGCAGTAACGTGGACCTGTTCCTTCAATCATACCTGAATACATTGGCGAACGAGTTAAGTTTTCATTAATAATCAGGTGAGTGTCGAGTGACGTGTATGTTAACCAGCATGGTAGCTGATCCGTAATATATTTTGTTGTTTCATAAGAGAATGCACGCGGCACATCATCACCAGGCTGAATTTCGGTTTTGTCGTAATCAATGGTATTACCATTCACGCGTGGAGGCGTTCCTGTTTTAAATCGCACCATTTCAAAACCTAGCTCTTGCAGGTGATAGGATAGCTGCACAGATGGCTGCATATTATTCGGACCGCTCTCATACGCCAATTCTCCAAGAATGATTTTTCCACGGAGGTATGTTCCAGTTGTGATAACAACCGATTTACTGCGATATTCTGCACCTGTGTTTGTAATGACACCTTTGCAAATTCCATCTTCCACAATTAGCTTCTCTACCATTCCTTGACGAAGCAGTAGGTTCTCTTGTTCTTCAATAGTCTTTTTCATTTCATGTTGGTAAAGGAATTTATCAGCCTGCGCACGCAATGCACGTACAGCTTGCCCCTTACCTGTATTCAGCATTCTCATCTGAATATGTGTTTTATCGATATTACGAGCCATTTCTCCGCCTAATGCATCAAGCTCTCGTACGACAATTCCTTTTGCCGGTCCTCCAACAGACGGGTTACACGGCATAAACGCAACGGCATCGAGGTTCAGCGTCAGCATTAATGTGTTAGCACCCATGCGGGCTGAGGCGAGTCCTGCCTCTACGCCAGCATGCCCTGCGCCGATAACAATGACATCAAAATCTCCACCTTGAAAGCTCATGGTTCATCCTTCTTTCTTTGCTTGATCCCATTCTTTTCAAACAGTATGTTCCACTGCCTGAAAAGGTTCGATGGGTTTATTTATTTCCCTAAACAGAACTGAGAGAATAGTTGATCGATTAAACTGTCCTGTACACTATCTCCAATAATCTCACCAAGTAACTCCCATGTTCTTGTAACGTCAATTTGAATCAAATCTATAGGCATCGCTACTTCAGTTGCATCTAACGCATCCTGCGCCGTCTGCTTAGCCTGCTCTAAAAGAGCAATATGACGAGTGTTTGATACATACGTTGCATCCTCACCCTCTAAGGCTCCTTCAAAAAACAGGTTCGCAATTGCTGCTTCTAAGTCATCAATTCCTTTATCTTCTATAAAAGCAGTGGTCACAAGCGGTCGACCTGCGGCAAGCTGCTCCACACGCTCTAGGTTAATCTTCCGTACAGTATCCATTTTGTTCACAATGACAACTGCATTCATGCCTGCAGCTGCTTCAAACAACGCTTCATCCTCCATGGATAACTCTTCACCATGGTTTAAAACGAGTAGAATCAAATCAGCCTCACGAAGTGCTTTCCTTGAACGTTCAACACCAAGTTTTTCAACAATATCCTCTGTCTCACGAATACCTGCTGTATCCACAAGTCTCAGCGGCACACCCCTGACATTTACATACTCTTCAAGTGTATCTCTTGTGGTCCCTGGAATATCGGTTACTATGGCTTTATTCTCATGAACGAGGCTGTTCATTAGAGAAGATTTGCCTACATTCGGCCTGCCAATAATCGCTGTAGCTAATCCTTCACGCAAGATTTTCCCTTGTCCTGCGGTTTCTAACAGCTTATCCACTTCTCTTATAACAAAACCTACTTTTTCAATCATTAGGTCATGGGTCATCGCTTCGGCATCATATTCAGGATAATCAATGTTTACTTCAACCTGGGCTACTGTTTCCAATAACTCTTGTCGTAACACCTTGATTTTCTTTGATAAACGTCCCTCAAGCTGCCCAAGAGCAACATTCATCGCTCGGTCCGTTTTTGCACGAATTAAGTCCATGACACCTTCTGCCTGGGACAAATCAATTCGCCCATTTAAAAAAGCTCGTTTCGTGAATTCTCCAGGTTCCGCCAGCCTCGCTCCATGTTTTAGCGCAAGCTTGGAGAACTCTGTTAACAGAAACCAATCCACCGTGACAGTTGATTTCTACTACATCCTCTCTTGTAAAGGTACGAGGCGCTCTCATTACGCTAATCATCGCTTCCTCTACCTTATTGGTCCCATCTGTGATGTGACCATACACAATCGAATGCGAGGCAACTTCTTCTAGTGGTTGTTTTCCCGCATATAAATGAGAGGCAATCGCAATTGCCTCATCTCCACTCAGGCGGACAATTCCGATAGCTCCTTCACCTTGAGCTGTTGAAATGGCAGCTATCGTATCGAATTCTGTTATCATCTACTCGTCACCTCCTACTTTTAAAAAACTCTCTATATCATGATCATCATCGATCAAAAATGGGCGTATTTTCAGACTGCTTCTAATGTAATAGAATAGCACAGACCTAGCTGAAAAGCTATGAACCAGACCGGTATCAGCAATGGCAAAATCCTCTATCTAGTTTCATAGATAGAGGATTTTACTTACATGTATATGGGAATCAAGACTCCGTTGATTTCTTGACAATTACGTGTCGTTGACTTCCTTTTCCTTTAGAGAACGTCATGATGCCCTCTCTTCTATATAAAACTTGATGAACAACCTTGCGTTCTCGTGCGTTCATCGGTTCTAGCGGAATACCATCTTCTTGATACTTGGCCTTTTTAGCCACTCGTACCGCGAGTTCACGTAATGTCTGATACCGCTTTGAACGATATTCACCGACATCCACTTGAAAGGCTTTGTGTTTGGTTTTATTTCGATTAGCAGCTAGTCCAACAAGATATTCTAGTGAGTCTAACGTCTGACCGCGTTTTCCAATCAGTCTAGCAGTATCTCGCTCTTCTTCACAGTTAATCGAAAAAAGAAGACCTTCACTTGTCTTCTTTCTTTCTAAAGAAGCAGCAATCCCCATTTTTTCAATGGTTTTTGTTAAAAATTCGTGCGCCAATTCTTCTGGATCAGGTATGGCATATGCTTCAATGATTGCTTGTTTTGATCCAAAACCTAAAAAGCCTTTTCGAGCTTCTTCAATGACTTCATAAGACATTCGTTCTTTAGGTACATCGAGTTGCTGATAAGCATTGGCTACAGCCTCATCGATTGTTTTTCCTGACACCCTTACCTTTAACATTTGATTTCCCTCCAACGCCCGCTTTCGCAGCCTTCCGTTGTTCTACGTTCGGGCCCGTAATAAAGTACGTTTGAGCAATCATAAATAGGTTTCCAACAACCCAATAAAGGATAACGGCTGAAGGCAAGAAGAAGCCAAATACCGTAATCATAATCGGCATCAAATAGAGCAAAATTTGCATTTGCGGGTTATTTTGCACCATCATCATTTTTTGCTGCACAAACGTTGCTGCACCAGCCACAATTGGCAACAGGAAAATAGGATCAGGCACATCTAATGTGAACCACAAAAATGTATTTCCACTTATTTCAGTTGTTCTCATGATGGCATGATAAAGGGCGAGAAGAATGGGCATTTGGATCACAAGCGGCAAACAGCCAGCAAATGGGTTCACGCCTTTTTCTTGATACAGACCCATTAATTCCTTTTGCAGCTTCTGCTGTGTGTTCTGATCCTTTGCACTGTACTTCTCTCTAAGCTTCTGCATTTCAGGCTGCAAGAGCTGCATAGCCTTCATGCTTTTTGTTTGTTTGATCATGAGAGGCATAATCACCAAACGAATTAAAACGGTTAGAGCAATAATCGCTAATCCATAATTATTAAAAAAATCGGCAAAATTAATAATTAACCAAGAAACCGGATACACAAAAAAGCTGTTCCAAATTCCTTCGCTACTACTAGTAATCGGTTCATTCACACTGAAACATCCGGTTAAGAGAAACAGCAGACCAAATGAAACAATGAATAACCCCCACTTATTCTTCACTCTTTCACACCCTCTGCACAACTTGTCATTTCTTTGATGCACTTTGAGAGCTCCGCTTATTCACACCTGCTTTTTTCATCACATGTGCTAAGCTACTTTGGAACTCATAATAATCCATATCTGCTGTAGGTTTTCTCGCAATGACAACATAGTCACAATGAGAGTGAAGTACGTCCTGCTTTTCTTGAAAAACAGTTCGAATCAACCTCTTAATTCGATTGCGAACCACTGCATTACCAACCTTTTTACTAACAGAAAGCCCTAATCTAAACTGCTCTTGTCCCTCTTTTTTTAGAACATAAAGAACAAATTGACGGTTCGCTACGGAACGACCATGATTAAATACAGCCGAAAATTCCTCATTCTTTTTAATCCGCTGTTCTTTTCTCATATTTCCGCTCCCCTATTGTCTTCTACTCTTTGAAGCAAAAAAGACCACTGTCTACCAGTGGTCTCAGATGTCGATACTTGCCGCGTTCTGCCAATATGCCCCTTCAAAAAGAAAGTTCAAGCATGCGCAAAGCAAGTCCAATAATCTGAAGTTGCTTATCACTGGCTTCTCAGCGGTTTTATGCAGACAATACTTTTCTTCCTTTTTGACGACGACGCGCTAGAACTTTACGACCGTTCTTAGTGCTCATTCTTGCACGAAAACCATGCTTCTTTTTACGCTTACGGTTATTTGGCTGAAAGGTTGGTTTACCCATTTATTACACCCCCTGCGGATTGCTCATTAAAAAATTCTGGCTGTAAGACAGTCCTGTAAATTATATAGAAAATCATTAGCTATTGTCAAGATCAAAATTACACGATTGTCAACATCTTATTATACACTCTCATCATGCTTGTCGGCAAGTTTTGTTAGTGAAGGAATGAAAAGTTGAAAGAGAAACGAAGTCGCTGGTGCACTAAATGGAGTGAGGTTTACCAAGAAGAATTGGTCTGTCGCTAAGAAAAATCATTATTTCACTAAGAACTACGGAAGGATCAGCAAGACCAATATAGCGTTACCAAGAGAGGTAACATCATAAGCAAGCTAGATGAATCTATTTCCAAGAACATGCTCTCTTTAGCAAGGTAGATGAACTTTCCTCCAAGAGCACGCACTCTTTAACAAGCTAGATATATCAATTACCAAGAGCAGACCTTTTTAACAAGATAAATGAATCTTTCTACAAGAACTCGCTCTCTTTAGCAAGGTAGATGAACCTTTCCCCAAAACACGATACCTATATTTTTTTAGCAAACTCCCTATAGCAGTCGTTTCACGGTGCTCGTCTGAATAAGGAGAGAAAGTGATTATCTTCATTTTAAAAATCACGTCCCAATATATTTGGATACCTCTACTTATTTTAAAGAACATTGCTCCTTCATCTAACATTTCATTTCATTCCTCTTCACCAGCAAAAATTCCTGAACGGATCCTCCCATTAGCAAACTTCTTCATTTCCATCTTGCAAAAAATAAAGTTCCATTCATTTTTTCGCCAACACAATTTTAAATTTCCGCCTCACTTTTAATACCCACATCCTCTTCTCCCTCTTTTCAAAACACTGTGGACAACTTTAAAAGACATATTTCGACTTATCCTCCGACTCATCGACAGCTTACTCACATATCTTGTGTTGTGGACAAAAATAAAACACAAGATGCTGTACTTTGTGGATAAACCTAACAAACCATTGCGGTAAAAGGTTTATTTTGCTATGATTATATTGTTTTAACTCGTGGATAGCTATTCAAACACTCTATCCTGTCCACAGCCTGTGGGTAAAGTTGTGGACAGGTTTTTTTCTGCGGATTATTTTTTCCACAGGCTTGTTTACTATTTCTTTTTTGATGATTTTCTACTATACTATTATCTTTCCACATTTTATTCACCGGTGAATAAATATTCATCGTCATTATAAGCGTTGTACAAAACATATACAATCAATCTTAACTAAAGGCCGTAACAGGTCTTTTCTGTGTCTACACTACTTGTAACACTGGGAAAAAGGAGGTTTAAACTTGGAAAACATTCACGACCTGTGGGAACGGGTCCTCTCTGAAATGGAGACAAAGGTGAGTAAGCCTAGCTTTGAGACATGGCTGAAATCGACAAAAGCCAATGTGATTCAAAACGATGTCATTACCGTCACTGCTCCTAATGAGTTTGCGCGTGACTGGTTAGAGGATCACTACGCCAGTTTAACTTCTGATACAATCGAGAACTTAACGGGGTCTAGACTGACACCGAAGTTTGTCATTCCGCAAAATGAGTCTGTGGATGACTTATTAGTCGAGCAGCCACCTAAAAAAATACCACAAGCAGATGCTGCTGATGATATTTCAAGTCGGACAATGCTAAATGGCAAATACACATTTAATACGTTTGTTATTGGATCTGGAAACCGCTTTGCTCACGCTGCATCTCTTGCTGTAGCTGAAGCACCGGCAAAAGCTTATAATCCATTGTTTATTTATGGTGGAGTTGGTCTGGGGAAAACGCATTTAATGCATGCGATCGGCCACTATGTCATGGAGCATAATCCAAAAGCAAATGTAGTCTACTTATCTTCAGAGAAATTCACGAATGAATTTATTAATTCCATTCGTGATAACAAAGCAGTGAACTTCCGCAATAAGTATCGCAATGTTGATGTATTACTTATTGATGACATCCAGTTCCTAGCAGGTAAGGAACAGACACAAGAGGAGTTCTTCCATACATTTAATGCACTTCATGAGGAATCAAAACAAATTGTGATCTCAAGTGACCGTCCTCCTAAGGAAATTCCTACGCTTGAGGACCGTCTTCGTTCACGTTTTGAGTGGGGTCTTATTACAGATATTACGCCTCCGGACCTCGAAACGAGGATTGCGATTTTAAGAAAAAAAGCGAAGGCCGAGAACTTAGATATTCCAAATGAAGTCATGTTATATATTGCGAATCAAATCGACACAAATATACGAGAGCTAGAAGGCGCCCTTATTCGTGTTGTTGCGTATTCGTCCCTCATTAACAAAGATATGAACGCAGATTTGGCAGCAGAAGCTCTAAAAGATATTATTCCAAATTCAAAGCCAAAAATGCTTACGATCATTGACATTCAAAAGCTAGTTGGCGACTATTATCAAGTTAAACTAGATGATTTTAAAGCAAAAAAACGAACAAAATCCGTTGCATTTCCACGGCAAATTGCGATGTATCTATCTCGTGAGTTAACGGATTCATCCTTACCTAAAATAGGGAGTGAATTTGGCGGACGTGATCATACAACCGTCATTCATGCTCACGAAAAAATTTCAAGATTACTTGGTACAGATGAAGACTTACAACAAAAAGTCCAAGCGATCACAGAACAACTTCGCGGCTCGTGACTGTGCACAGTGTGGGTAAAGTAAGCACCGTTACACACAGTTTACCCACATGTGTATAACCCGTTTGGTATAGAGTACATTCACTTATCCACAAATTCACAGCCCCTATTACTATTAATACTATTTTTAAAACCATAAATAATGATTTTAAAGGAGCTATTTGTCATGCATTTTGTCATTGAAAGAAATCGTTTTGTTCATGATGTTCAAAACGTTGCCAAGGCGGTTTCTTCTAGAACAACGATTCCGATTTTAACTGGAATGAAGATTGTTGCCACAAATGAAGGAATCACTTTAACAGGCAGCGATTCTGATATCTCGATTGAAACCTTTATACCAACAGAGGAAGAAGATCTTCATCTTGTAGAAATTAAGCAAGAGGGAAGTATCGTTCTACAAGCGCGTTTCTTTGCGGAAATTGTGAAGAAATTACCAGGAGAACAAATTGAAATTAGTGTACAAGATCAACTGAGTGCAACGATTCGTTCAGGTTCCTCCGTCTTTACACTAAATGGCTTAGATCCCGAAGAGTATCCGCGCCTTCCACAGCTTGAAGAGGATCTGGTTTTCCGATTGCCTCAAGATATGCTAAAAAACATTATTAGACAAACTGTCTTTGCAGTGTCCACTCAGGAAACACGTCCTGTGTTGACAGGTGTAAACCTTGAGATCGAAAAAGGTGAGTTGATCTGTACTGCAACAGATAGCAGACGCTTGGCTATGAGAAAATCATCGGTTGAACGAAATGATCAGGAGCTGACGTTTGAGAATGTTGTTATTCCAGGGAAGAGCCTAACAGAGTTAAGTAGAATTCTAGAGGATAACGATGAGCTAACAGAGGTTGTTGTCACAGAAAACCAAATTCTTTTTAAATTGGGTCATACGTTATTTTTCTCAAGACTACTTGATGGGAAATACCCAGTAACAAGCAGCATGATTCCAACTCATTCAAAGACTACATTTTCTGTACAAACAAAATCGTTATTGCAGACGTTAGAAAGAGCATTATTGCTTTCAGACGGTAAAAATAATGTGGTGACACTTAAAACTCTTAACGATCAGCAAATTGAAATTACATCTGTTTCTCCTGAAATCGGAAAAGTAACAGAGGATCTGGCAACCTCGGACCAAGAGGGAGAAGAGATGAGAATTTCATTTAACGGAAAAATTGTCATTGATGCATTAAAGGTTATCGATAGTGAAAAAGTTAATATTATGTTCACAGGAGCGATGAGTGCATTTGTTGTTAGACCAACTGACCATGATCACTATCTGCACCTATTCTCTCCAGTACGTACATACTAGGTCTATGTGTCTTACTTTTAAGATTGGACTTGGCTAGAAGACGTTGGTCTAGTACAATAGATAATAGAGAATGTATGTAAATTGAACGGAACAAGAAGACAGCAACTCTCTATGACTTGCTGTCTTCCCTTTCTTATGACCCTCGAACATTGAGGGAGGAAAAGAGGTACAAGATGGACGTGCTAAAAATCTCAACTCCGTATATCACTCTTGGACAAATGCTAAAAGAGTCAGGGGCAATTGACACAGGTGGGATGGCAAAATGGTATCTAAGCGAATATGAAGTGATTGTGAACGAGGAGCCAGAGAACCGCCGAGGCAAAAAGCTACGAGCGGGCGATATAATCAAGCTCCATGATGGCACAACCATCGAAATTGCGTGGACCGAGGAGAAGGAAGATGAGGGTCAATAAGTTATCGCTTAAGCATTACCGCAACTATGCAGAAGCAGAGCTTGAATTTAATAAGCAGGTTCATGTGTTCGTAGGAGATAATGCGCAGGGGAAAACCAATGTGCTCGAAGCTATTTATGTGTTGGCGATGGCTAAATCACATCGCACTGCTAAGGATAAAGAATTAATTAGTTGGGGGCAGGATTACGCCGGCATCTGTGGTGAGGCACAGACACGCCGAAACAAGTTAACGTTGGACTTAACGATCTCAAGCAAAGGGAAAAAAGTGAAACTTAATGGGTTGGAGCAACGACGCCTCAGTGAGTACGTCGGGGCTCTTAATGTCGTTATGTTTGCCCCTGAAGACCTGCACTTGGTCAAAGGGAGTCCTCAAGGGAGAAGGCGCTTTATGGACATGGAGCTTGGCCAGATAAGTCCGATCTATCTTCACCACAGCAGCCGTTATCAGAAAATCCTGCAACAGCGTAATTCACTTTTACGAGATTGGCACAAGAACCAGCTCCCGATATGCTTGGAGATCTTGACTGAACAATTAATTGATACTGGTGCCGAGCTGATAAAGAGACGGGCTGTGTTCCTTCAGAAGCTGCAGAAATGGGCAGAAACGATTCATTTTGACATCTCCCGTGGCACAGAAGAGCTAAAGCTTATCTATCTTTCAACGGTAGAGGTATCAGAAGACTTAAACTTGTCGACCCTAAAAGAAAGACTACATGCGGTGTACAAACAGAAAAAAGACAAAGAGCAGATAAGAGGAACAACCTTATTTGGACCTCATCGTGAAGATATTGGTTTTTTAGTCAATGAAAAAGATGTTCAAAGCTATGGCTCTCAAGGACAACAACGAACAACAGCACTTGCTCTTAAGCTTGCTGAGATAGAGCTCATCAAAGAAGAAGTAGGAGAATACCCGGTTTTGTTACTAGATGATGTGCTTTCTGAGTTAGATGATTATCGGCAATCTCATCTGCTAGAGACAATACAGAGAAAAGTACAGACATTTGTAACGACGACCGGATTAGCTGGTGTTCATCAGAAGGCTTTAGAGAATGCTGAGGTTTTTGAAGTGAAGTTGGGCCATATTCAATTACGTCCTACTACTTCATGATGATTCTATGAGTAAAAAAAAGAGTGTTGAGGTGAAATCATGTTTATTCACTTGGGAGGAGACGTAATGATTCGTGCAAATGAAATCATTGCCATTCTCCAGTATGAAGAAAATGAGGTGCCCGAAGAAACAATGGCCTTTTTAGAAAAGGCTGATGCTGCAAGTTCAATTACGATCACTCCGGATCTTGTGAAATCCGTCATTATTACTGATCATGTTATATATTACTCTCCAGTTTCATCTGTCACATTAAACAAACGAGCACTAACCGATGCTGGCATTAAAGAAGATATAGTTTAAAACCATTTAGCTGAGTGATGGTTAAGATAATTGGGAATGAAGGTGAAGCAAGTGAGCAGTGAACAACAAACAGAGCAATCCTATGATGAAAGTCAGATACAGGTACTAGAAGGTTTAGAGGCTGTCCGTAAGCGTCCTGGTATGTATATTGGTTCGACAAGTGGTCGAGGACTGCATCATTTGGTTTGGGAGATTGTAGATAATAGTATTGATGAAGCAATGGCAGGTCATTGTGACACAATCACCGTAACCATTGAACCGGATAACAGTATCACGGTTGAAGATAACGGACGCGGCATTCCAGTTGGGATTCAAGAAAAAATGGGTCGCCCTGCAGTAGAGGTTATTATGACGGTTCTTCACGCCGGTGGTAAGTTTGGCGGCGGCGGATATAAGGTTTCTGGTGGACTACATGGTGTTGGAGCTTCTGTTGTAAACGCGTTATCTACATACTTAGAGGTGAATGTTCATCTCGGAGGAAAGATCCACTATCAAAAGTACGAGCGTGGGGTTCCTTCTGCTGATCTAGCGGTTGTAGGTGAAACGGACAAAACTGGAACAGTTATTAGTTTTAAACCAGACGATGAAATTTTCAAAGAAACACAAGAGTATGATTTTGAGACATTAGCTTCAAGATTACGTGAATTAGCGTTCCTAAATAAAGGGTTAACTATTCACATAAAAGATACACGTGAAGAGAAAGAAAAAGAATCCACTTATTTTTATGAGGGTGGTATTGGTTCATTTGTAGAACATTTAAATCGTTCAAAAGAAGTTCTTCACCCTGAACCCATCCATATTGAAAGTGAAAAGGATGGAATGACCGTTGAAGTGGCTGTTCAATACAATGATGGATTTGTCAGCAATATCTATTCATTTGCCAATAATATTAATACTCATGAAGGTGGCACACATGAATCAGGCTTTAAGACTGGCCTAACTCGTGTCATTAATGATTATGCTCGTAAAAATAGCTTGTTTAAGGAAAGTGATCCTAATCTAACAGGTGAAGATGTTCGTGAAGGCTTAACGGCCATTGTTTCCGTGAAAATTCCTGATCCGCAGTTTGAAGGACAAACAAAAACCAAGCTAGGTAACAGTGAAGCAAGAACGATTACAGACTCACTATTCAGTGAGCACTTTGCACGTTTTCTCATTGAGAACCCTCAAGTTGCACGTAAGGTTGTTGAAAAAGGCTTAATGGCTTCAAGAGCAAGAGAGGCAGCCAAAAAAGCAAGAGAACTAACTCGTCGTAAAAGTGCACTCGAAGTAAGTTCGCTTCCAGGGAAATTAGCGGATTGTGCGTCTAAGGATGCCACCATCAGTGAGTTATACATCGTAGAGGGTGACTCGGCAGGAGGATCTGCTAAACAAGGTCGAAGCCGGCATTTTCAAGCGATTCTGCCTTTGCGAGGAAAAATAATTAACGTTGAAAAGGCTCGCCTGGATAAAATTTTGGCGAATAATGAAATTAGAACAATCATTACTGCACTCGGTACTGGAATCGGTGATGAATTTGATATCTCAAAAGCACGATATCACAAACTTATCCTCATGACAGATGCTGATGTAGATGGTGCGCACATTCGTACATTGCTGCTCACGTTCCTTTACCGTTATATGCGTCCAGTTATTGAACATGGTTATGTATACATCGCTCAACCGCCACTGTATAAAGTGTCACAGGGTAAGCAGGACTTTTATACGTATAATGACCGAGAACTAGATGAATTGTTAAAAACCTTCTCAGATCGTTCTAAGATAGGGATTCAACGATACAAGGGTCTTGGTGAGATGAATCCGGAACAGCTGTGGGATACAACAATGAACCCGGAAACACGTAGCATGATGCAGGTTACACTTGCAGATGCAATAAAAGCAGATGAGATTTTTGATGTCTTAATGGGTGACCGAGTAGAACCAAGACGTGATTTTATACAGGAAAATGCCCAATACGTAAAAAATCTTGATGTGTAAACGGGTAGAAAAATGCAACAGCTCTGATGGAGGGGTAACAAATGGCTGAACAGAATCAATCAAACATTACAGAAATTAATATAGGCCAAGAGATGCAAACATCCTTTATGGATTATGCAATGAGTGTTATTGTCAGCCGTGCACTTCCAGATGCTAGAGACGGACTCAAGCCAGTTCATCGCCGTATTTTGTATGCGATGAATGATTTAGGTATGACTCCCGATAAGGCATACAAGAAGTCGGCTCGTATTGTTGGAGATGTTATTGGTAAGTATCACCCGCATGGTGATTCAGCCGTTTATGAAACGATGGTACGTATGGCTCAGGATTTCAGTTACCGTTATATGCTCGTTGATGGGCACGGAAACTTTGGTTCGGTTGATGGAGATTCAGCGGCTGCAATGCGTTATACAGAAGCAAAAATGTCGAAGATCTCAATGGAATTGGTTCGAGATATTAACAAAGACACCATTGACTTTCAGGATAACTATGATGGATCTGAACAAGAGCCAGTAGTCATGCCCGCAAGGTTCCCGAATTTACTAGTAAACGGTACGTCCGGGATTGCTGTCGGAATGGCAACAAACATTCCCCCACACCAACTAGGCGAAGTCATTGATGGAGTTTTGGCTTTATCTGAGAACCGTGAAATTGATATTGCAGAATTAATGGAATACATTCCAGGACCAGATTTTCCAACTGGAGCAGAAATTCTAGGTCGTTCCGGTATTAGACGAGCTTATCAAACGGGACGAGGTTCTATTACACTACGAGCCAAAACAGAAATTGAAGACCATAACGGAAAACAACGTATTATCGTGACAGAGCTTCCTTATCAAGTGAATAAAGCCCGTTTGATTGAGAAGATTGCGGAGCTTGTACGTGATAAGAAGATTGAAGGAATTACAGATTTACGTGATGAATCCGATCGTACCGGAATGCGGATTGTGATTGAAGTAAGAAGAGATGCCAATGCCAATGTATTGCTAAACAACTTACACAAACAAACAGCTCTTCAATCTAGCTTCGGTATTAACCTACTAGCTCTTGTTGGTGGACGTCCAAAAGTTTTAAATTTAAAAGAATGTCTTGAAGAATATCTTGACCACCAGATTGTTGTTACTCGTAGAAGAACTGCTTTTGAACTGAAAAAAGCAGAGGCTCGTGCACATATTTTAGAAGGTTTACGTATTGCATTAGACCATCTTGATGAAGTCATCAGCTTGATCCGTGCCTCACAAACGACGGAAATTGCGAGAAATGGCTTAATGGAACGATTTGAATTAAGCTATGACCAATCTCAAGCCATTCTAGATATGCGTCTACAACGATTAACTGGCTTAGAGAGAGATAAAATTGAAGGCGAATATAATGAACTGCAGCAGCGTATTGCTGAATTAAAAGAGATTCTTGAGAATGAGTATAAGGTTCTTGAGATTATCCGTGAAGAACTAACTGCAGTAAAAGAACGCTTTAATGATGAGCGTCGTACGATTATTTCGATGAGTGAAGATCATCTTGAGGATGAAGACTTAATTGCTCGTCAAAATATCATCATTACACTTAGCCATAACGGATATATTAAACGCCTGCCTATTTCTACGTATAAGAACCAAAAACGTGGAGGAAAAGGAATTCAGGCGATGGGAACAAATGATAATGACTTTGTTTCGCATCTATTTACAACAAACACACACCATACGATTCTTTTCTTTACGAACAAAGGAAAGGTTTATCGTTTAAAAGGCTATGAGATTCCTGAGTTAGGTAGAACGGCTAAAGGAATTCCGATTATTAACCTGCTTCAGATCGAACAGGGTGAATTTATTAGTACGGTTATTCCAATTGAAGAATTTAATGATGACTCTTATCTATTCTTCTTAACCAAAGAAGGAATTGCCAAACGAACTCAGCTTTCGGCGTTTGCTAATATCCGAAAAGGCGGTTTGTTTGCCATTAATCTCCGAGGTGAAGACGAGCTACACGGTGTAAGGCTTACAGGTGGAGATGAAGAGATTATCATTGGTACACGTCAAGGAATGGCGATTCGTTTCCATGAGGATGATGTACGACTAATGGGTCGAACTGCTGGGGGCGTAAAAGGCATCACGTTGTCCAATGAGGATCATGTTGTTGGTATGGATGTTGTTGTGAAGGATCAGGACGTCTTAATTGTATCTGAGAAAGGGTACGGGAAACGTACTCAAATTGATGAATACCGCATTCAGAACCGTGGCGGTAAAGGAATTAAGACATCTAATATCACTGACAAAACCGGCGCACTTGTTTCTCTTAAAGTGGTATCGCTAGAAAGTGATATCATGATCATTACAGCTAGCGGTGTTATTATTCGTACCCAAGTTGAACCAATTTCTCAAACAGGACGAAATACACAAGGTGTTAAACTGATTCGTGTGAATGAGGGTGAAGAGGTAGCAACAGTTGCCCGAGTTGATATTGAAGATGACGAGGTGGAAGAGCTTCTTGAAGAAGAGGCTATGCAAGAACAAGCCACTGAAGGAAAAGAAGACACTTCTGAAGCGACAGATGAACAAACTGAAGAATAACTAGTAAAACCGACCTATGCAGGTCGGTTTTTTTTATGTATTTTATATTAATATTTCCCATTTAAAAATAATATCGTATAATAAAGGATAATAGATCTAGTTCTAAAGTATTGATTAAGAATTGACCGATAGATTGGAGAGAATTTGTATGATCGTTCCTGTACAAGCATTACAAGAAGGCTGTATCGTCAAAACAGATATCTATAGTTTAGCACCAACCCCTTTAATCAAAAGTCATACCGTGCTAAAAGAAACACATCTTGCTTTCTTAAAAGCATTTTCTATTAAAGAGATTGATATTGAATATGCGCTTGCAGATGGTGATTCATTTCATCCGGCCGATTTATCAGAAGTAGAACCAGATGCAGATGAAGTGAACCCTTCTTTTTTTATAGATACAATGAGGCAGTTCGTGTTTTTAAAAGACATTTTGAATCATGGCAAGCAGGTATGCCTGTTGCTGTTTATGAACTGCGAACAGTTATGGTTCCTTTATTTGAAGGTGTGATTCAGAATCCAGATCAATTACTTACTCTTCATGAATACTCTTTTACAAAAGATTATCGCTACCATCATGCTGTTTCCGTAGGATTGATCGCAGCTGCTCTAGCCCATAAAATGCAATATGATAAGAAAGAGTGGATTCAAATCGGTCTAGCAGGCTTATTAGCGGATATTGGGATGGCTAAGATCTCACCAGGTATCTTGGACAAAAGTGGTCCTCTAACTGAGCTAGAGTACGATGAAATTAAAAAACATCCTGTATATAGCTATAAGATGATAAAAGAAGCTAAAGGATTAACTGTTGCTGTTCAGTTGGCTATTCTGCAGCATCATGAACGTGCAGATAGTGAAGGGTACCCATTCGGTATTGAGAAAAGCAAGTTACATCCATATAGTGAGATTATCGCAGTTGCTGATGTCTATCATGCGATGTCTTCTGAGAGGCAGTATCGGGCTAAACATTCTATCTATTATATTTTGGAAGAAATGCGTCGCCAAACATTTGGCCCATTAAATATTCCGGCCGTTCTTGCTTTAACAGATTTGCTACTCCAATTTTCAGTAGGAGCAACGGTTCGTTTAAATACAGAAGAAGTTGGAGATATTGTCTTTATAACTCCTCAGGATCTAACTAGACCGATGATAAAACTGGCCAAATCCGGAGATATTATTAACCTTCAGCAGAGTTTGCAACTATACATTGAAGAAATTTTAAATTGGAATAAAAAAATGCTTGTCTAATTTGATTATCATATGCTATACTAATTCTTGTCTTAAACGACGCGTAAACATTTGAGTTTGAAAATTAAATGAAACTTTTGATTGACTTACTCGTCAGAAAATGTTACATTAGTTAAGTCGCAAACAGCGACAAACAAGTTCTTTGAAAACTGAACAAAAGCCAAGCGTACGAAGAGATACATGATATCTCATTAGTAACAAAAAAGTCGCAGGTAACACTGCGCAATTGGAAAGTTGATGGAGACATCAACGCCAACAGTTGAGCAATCAACTCACCACTTTTATGGAGAGTTTGATCCTGGCTCAGGACGAACGCTTGCGGCGTGCCTAATACATGCAAGTCGAGCGGACGTTTTTGAAGCTTGCTTCAAAAACGTTAGCGGCGGACGGGTGAGTAACACGTGGGCAACCTGCCTTATCGACTGGGATAACTCCGGGAAACCGGGGCTAATACCGGATAATATCTAGCACCTCCTGGTGCAAGATTAAAAGAGGGCCTTCGGGCTCTCACGGTGAGATGGGCCCGCGGCGCATTAGCTAGTTGGAGAGGTAATGGCTCCCCAAGGCGACGATGCGTAGCCGACCTGAGAGGGTGATCGGCCACACTGGGACTGAGACACGGCCCAGACTCCTACGGGAGGCAGCAGTAGGGAATCTTCCGCAATGGACGAAAGTCTGACGGAGCAACGCCGCGTGAGTGATGAAGGGTTTCGGCTCGTAAAGCTCTGTTATGAGGGAAGAACACGTACCGTTCGAACAGGGCGGTACCTTGACGGTACCTCATCAGAAAGCCACGGCTAACTACGTGCCAGCAGCCGCGGTAATACGTAGGTGGCAAGCGTTGTCCGGAATTATTGGGCGTAAAGCGCGCGCAGGCGGCCTTTTAAGTCTGATGTGAAATCTTGCGGCTCAACCGCAAGCGGTCATTGGAAACTGGGAGGCTTGAGTACAGAAGAGGAGAGTGGAATTCCACGTGTAGCGGTGAAATGCGTAGATATGTGGAGGAACACCAGTGGCGAAGGCGACTCTCTGGTCTGTAACTGACGCTGAGGCGCGAAAGCGTGGGGAGCAAACAGGATTAGATACCCTGGTAGTCCACGCCGTAAACGATGAGTGCTAGGTGTTAGGGGTTTCGATGCCCGTAGTGCCGAAGTTAACACATTAAGCACTCCGCCTGGGGAGTACGGCCGCAAGGCTGAAACTCAAAGGAATTGACGGGGGCCCGCACAAGCAGTGGAGCATGTGGTTTAATTCGAAGCAACGCGAAGAACCTTACCAGGTCTTGACATCCTTTGACCACTCTGGAGACAGAGCTTCCCCTTCGGGGGCAAAGTGACAGGTGGTGCATGGTTGTCGTCAGCTCGTGTCGTGAGATGTTGGGTTAAGTCCCGCAACGAGCGCAACCCTTGACCTTAGTTGCCAGCATTTAGTTGGGCACTCTAAGGTGACTGCCGGTGACAAACCGGAGGAAGGTGGGGATGACGTCAAATCATCATGCCCCTTATGACCTGGGCTACACACGTGCTACAATGGATGGTACAAAGGGTTGCGAAGCCGCGAGGTGAAGCCAATCCCATAAAGCCATTCTCAGTTCGGATTGTAGGCTGCAACTCGCCTGCATGAAGCTGGAATTGCTAGTAATCGCGGATCAGCATGCCGCGGTGAATACGTTCCCGGGCCTTGTACACACCGCCCGTCACACCACGAGAGTTTGTAACACCCGAAGTCGGTGAGGTAACCTTTTGGAGCCAAGCCGCCGAAGGTGGGACAGATGATTGGGGTGAAGTCGTAACAAGGTAGCCGTATCGGAAGGTGCGGCTGGATCACCTCCTTTCTAGGGAGTAATACTTCTAGTCGATCACACAGGTTCGCCTGATGTGAATACGCTTTGGCTTTTGTTCGGTTTTGAATGAACTTCGTTCATTCTGAACCCACTTTTTTGTGGGCAATGGTTCTTTGAAAACTAAATCGTGCAATGCAAAACACACACAACGCAATCATCTCTATAGATGTGAGCGAGTCTTTATATACACCATACTTGATGAATGGCATCGTCAGATGACCTGAAATCAAATTGGTTAAGTTAGAAAGGGCGCACGGTGAATGCCTTGGCACTAGGAGCCGAAGAAGGACGCGACGAACGGCGAAACGCCTCGGGGAGCTGTAAGTGAGCTTTGATCCGAGGATATCCGAATGGGGGAACCCACCATTTTTAATCGAATGGTACCCGTATCTGAATACATAGGATACGAGGAGGCAGACCCGGGGAACTGAAACATCTAAGTACCCGGAGGAAGAGAAAGAAAAATCGATTTCCTGAGTAGCGGCGAGCGAAACGGAAAGAGCCCAAACCTGAAGGCTTGCCTTCAGGGGTTGTAGGACATTCCATTGGAGTCATAAAGAAACGGAGTAGGTGAAGCATCTGGAAAGATGCGTCAAAGAGGGTAACAACCCCGTAGCCGAAACTTCGTTTCCTCCGGAGTGTATCCTGAGTACGGCGGGACACGTGAAACCCCGTCGGAATCCGGGAGGACCATCTCCCAAGGCTAAATACTACCTAGTGACCGATAGTGAACCAGTACCGTGAGGGAAAGGTGAAAAGCACCCCGGAAGGGGAGTGAAAGAGATCCTGAAACCGTGTGCCTACAACTAGTCAGAGCCCATTAACGGGTGATGGCGTGCCTTTTGTAGAATGAACCGGCGAGTTACGATGTCGTGCAAGGTTAAGCTGATGAGGCGGAGCCGTAGCGAAAGCGAGTCTGAATAGGGCGATTTGAGTACGCCGTCGTAGACCCGAAACCGAGTGATCTACCCATGTCCAGGGTGAAGTTCAGGTAACACTGAATGGAGGCCCGAACCCACGCATGTTGAAAAATGCGGGGATGAGGTGTGGGTAGGGGTGAAATGCCAATCGAACTCGGAAATAGCTGGTTCTCCCCGAAATAGCTTTAGGGCTAGCCTCGAGGGAAGAGTCTTGGAGGTAGAGCACTGATTGGACGAGGGGTCCCCACAGGATTACCGAATTCAGTCAAACTCCGAATGCCAAGTACTTATCCTCGGGAGTCAGACTGCGAGTGCTAAGATCCGTAGTCAAGAGGGAAACAGCCCAGACCATCAGCTAAGGTCCCAAAGTATACGTTAAGTGGCAAAGGATGTGGAGTTGCCCAGACAACCAGGATGTTGGCTTAGAAGCAGCCACCATTTAAAGAGTGCGTAATAGCTCACTGGTCGAGTGACTCTGCGCCGAAAATGTAACGGGGCTAAACGTATCACCGAAGCTATGGATGAACACCTTAGGTGTTCGTGGTAGGGGAGCGTTCCAAGGACAGCGAAGCTAGATCGTGAGGACTAGTGGAGTGCTTGGAAGTGAGAATGCCGGTATGAGTAGCGAAAAGAGGGGTGAGAATCCCCTCCGTCGAAAGCCCAAGGTTTCCTGAGGAAGGCTCGTCCGCTCAGGGTCAGTCGGGACCTAAGCCGAGGCTGAAAAGCGTAGGCGATGGACAACAGGTTGATATTCCTGTACCACCTCTCCACCGTTTGAGTAATGGGGGGACGCAGAAAGGTAGGGTGAGCGCGCTGATGGATATGCGCGTCTAAGCTGTTAGGCTGGAAAGTAGGCAAATCCGCTTTCCGTTCGGCTGAGCAGTGATAGCGAGGGAAATTTAGTACCGAAGTCCCTGATCCTCCGCTGCCTAGAAAAGCCTCTAGCGAGGTGGAAGGTGCCCGTACCGCAAACCGACACAGGTAGGCGAGAAGAGAATTCTAAGACGCGCGGGAGAACTCTCGTTAAGGAACTCGGCAAAATGACCCCGTAACTTCGGGAGAAGGGGTGCTCTATTAGGGTGCAAGCCCGAGAGAGCCGCAGTGAAAAGATCCAAGCGACTGTTTAGCAAAAACACAGGTCTCTGCGAAGCCGCAAGGCGAAGTATAGGGGCTGACACCTGCCCGGTGCTGGAAGGTTAAGAGGAGGGGTTATCCTTCGGGAGAAGCTCTGAATTGAAGCCCCAGTAAACGGCGGCCGTAACTATAACGGTCCTAAGGTAGCGAAATTCCTTGTCGGGTAAGTTCCGACCCGCACGAATGGTGTAACGATTTGGATACTGTCTCAACGAGAGACCCGGTGAAATTATAGTACCTGTGAAGATGCAGGTTACCCGCGACAGGACGGAAAGACCCCATGGAGCTTTACTGTAGCCTGATAGTGGATGTTGGTATCGTTTGTACAGGATAGGTAGGAGCCTTTGAAACCGGAGCGCCAGCTTCGGTGGAGGCATTGGTGGGATACTACCCTGACGGTGCTGACATTCTAACCTCGACCCGTGATCCGGGTCAGGGACATTGTCAGGTGGGCAGTTTGACTGGGGCGGTCGCCTCCTAAACAGTAACGGAGGCGCCCAAAGGTTCCCTCAGAATGGTTGGAAATCATTCGAAGAGTGCAAAGGCATAAGGGAGCTTGACTGCGAGACCTACAAGTCGAGCAGGGACGAAAGTCGGGCTTAGTGATCCGGCGGTGCCGAATGGAAGGGCCGTCGCTCAACGGATAAAAGCTACCCTGGGGATAACAGGCTTATCTCCCCCAAGAGTCCATATCGACGGGGAGGTTTGGCACCTCGATGTCGGCTCGTCGCATCCTGGGGCTGAAGTAGGTCCCAAGGGTTGGGCTGTTCGCCCATTAAAGCGGCACGCGAGCTGGGTTCAGAACGTCGTGAGACAGTTCGGTCCCTATCCGTCGCGGGCGCAGGAAATTTGAGAGGAGCTGTCCTTAGTACGAGAGGACCGGGATGGACACACCGCTGGTGTACCAGTTGTTCCGCCAGGAGCATCGCTTGGGTAGCTACGTGTGGACGGGATAAGTGCTGAAAGCATCTAAGCATGAAGCCCCCCTCAAGATGAGATTTCCCATGGCGTAAGCCAGTAAGACCCCTTAGAGATGATGAGGTTGATAGGTCTGGAGTGGAAGCGTGGCAACACGTGGAGCGGACAGATACTAATCGGTCGAGGACTTATCCAACATGGTGAAAGACAGTGTGAGTAGCATAGAAACAGGAAGAAGAAGTCACTTCGGTGAATTCCTCCTCCTGTGGGCACGATTTGGTTTTGAGAGAATCTTTTCTCAAGATGGACAACAAGCATCAAGTGATTCGAGGACACAAGGATTGGAACGAAGGAGCGTATCTTCATACGTGACGGAGTGACAAGACGAAGTGGACGAAGAAGCGCGCCGATGATTGGCCGTCCAGGCATAGTCCGGTAGCAATAGCGAAGAGGTCACACCCGTTCCCATGCCGAACACGGCCGTTAAGCTCTTCTGCGTCAATGGTAGTTGGGGGCTTCCCCCTGCGAGAGTAGAACGTTGCCGGGCACTTTAAGAACCCCTTCATCTGATGGTTAACCCATTGGATGAAGGGGTTTTTTGTGTATCCGGATAGTGCAGGGTTCGGTACCAAGAAGTTCGAAGTCATGAGCAAGAAGAAAAAGACGTGAACCAAGACGGATTGTGCTTCTATTAAGAAGGGGAGGGGGATAGTAAGAAAAAAGGGCGGAGAATCAAGAAGAAAAGATGGAATGGAATAAACCTATTCAGGTTTAGATAGATTGAAGCTGAAGCTGAAGCGGAAGGGAGAAAGGCAATAGCAAGAAAGAGAAGGTCTTAACCAAGATGGAGTATAGATTCATCAAGACGCCAGCTTCCGAAGCAAGAAAAACTGAAGGATAAGCAAGAGCAAATCAGCTTTTACACAGCAGCAAGCCCCGATACCAAGATAAACAGCTAGGTAACCAAGAACCTCCCTTCATTAGCAAGAGAAAAGACGACGTTAGCAAGAACCTTTTTCATACCACCAAGAACCATCTCGCCGTACCAAGAAGCCCTTCCCCACACCAAGCCCGAGCCCTACGCACCAAGAGAGAAAGCCCAACAGTAAGAGCTCTGCCCAACCATTTCAAAAGGAATAAACCTATCCAGGTTTTAAACCGATTAAATTAACCAGAAAACCAAGGACAATACCAAGAACAACAAAGCCTTATCCAATGAAGAGTACCCATTCACCAAGAACCGAGCTGCACCACCAAGAGAAACTGGAGGAAAAACAAGAGCAACCAACCTCTTACCCAGCCACAGGCCTCGACACCAAGAAAAATAGCTAGCGCACTAAGAACCTCGCCTCACTAGCAAGAGGAAGGGGAATATTAGCAAGAGCCTCCTTCAAAAAACAAGAGCGATCACTCCCAAGCAAGAAGTAACTCTCCTTACCAAGAACCATCTGCTCACACCAAGAGACACCTCCCCATACCAAGCCCCAAGCGCCAAACACCAAGAACTTCCCCACACCAATCCATCCCACGTCATTCAAGCGAACATAAATAATGTTCAAAAAGCATAGGTAGTTTCATGTTGGAGATGGAGAGGAACTGTTTGATAAAGGGAAGGTCTTCTCCTTCAAAGTTATGGTGAAGTTCTCCCCACCACTCTGCTTCGTAGCGGCAAATCATGCTAAGGTTGTAGAGAAGAAGATAGTGAATAGATAGTTCTGGTAGGGGGCAAAAGTCTTCTCGTTTGCGCAGGATGTAGTGTTTTCCATCGATTGCTGTGAGCCAAGGTGGGCTTTGATATGAAGTTGGTTTGAAGTGTAAAGGTATTGTGATGCTATGGTTGTTTGATTGAATACCCATTTGTCGATTAAACCAGTTGTTTTGATTCTGTTGTTCTAAGAATAGTCCAAATCGATTAGCTGTCATGTGGAGATCATCTAATAGGTCGGAGGCTATGCTAAAGGATTGATAACGGTACGTAACGGGCAGACTGATTTTCTGGTTTTGCATTGTGGAATATAAGGAGTGCATGTCAGCGATTTGTTTCATTAGTGCATTCATTTTATATTTTTCGGATGGCATCTGTTTCACATGAAACATTTTAGAGAGAGAGTGCAGAAAAAGGCCGTTCTTTTGGATTTTTATTTCGTCATCAAGAAATCGATAGCCTTGTTTTTTTCGCTTTCTGGTGGTGACACCATGGGCGAGGATGGCGGAGTTTTCTGGATAAAAAGGGTCCGCTGTTAAGACGCATGCTTTGAGCATCTGAACAATTCCGTAGAAGAGCAGCATAGGTTGTATTTCAATTGGTGATTGAGCTGCTTGTTTAAAGTATAATCGTCCCTGCTGTAGGTGGTAAATAAATGAATAGCTGGTATGATAACTTAAAGTTTTGGCGTTAGGGAATGATTGTTGTTCGTAACAATTGGTTAAAAAACGCTTTGTGTAGCTGATTGATTCAAATGGTACCAAGGCATCTTTCAATGGAATCACTCTTTCAACAAATATCGTTAGTATATTCAGAAAAGTTGTACTTAACGCCTTTTCTTGACAGTAGTTTACCCAATTGATACGCTACTAATAATATTCTGAGGTACTTATCTATATTATATTTGGGAGGATGATTCACATCATGTGGGAAACTAAATTTCAAAAAGAAGGCTTAACTTTTGATGATGTATTACTTATACCTGCCAAATCAGACATTTTACCGCGTGATGTCTCGGTGAAGACAGAGCTTTCGGAAAATCTGAAGCTTAATATTCCTGTTATCAGTGCAGGGATGGACACGGTAACGGAATATCAAATGGCTATTGCGATTGCTCGTGAAGGCGGTCTTGGTATTATCCACAAGAACATGTCGATTGAAGAGCAAGCGGAGCAGATTGATAAGGTTAAACGTTCGGAGAGTGGTGTTATTACAAACCCATTCTATTTGACTCCAGATCGTCAAGTATTTGACGCGGAACATTTAATGGGGAAATATCGGATTTCTGGAGTTCCAATTGTTGATGAAAATCGCAAACTTGTAGGGATTTTAACGAACCGTGATCTACGTTTTATTGAGGACTATTCGATTACGATTGATGACGTGATGACAAAAACGAATCTAGTTACTGCTCCTGTAGGTACAACGCTTCAGGAAGCAGAAAAAACGTTACAGCAATACAAAATTGAGAAGCTTCCACTTGTTGATGATGAGGGCATTCTTAAGGGTCTAATTACGATTAAAGATATTGAGAAAGTAATTGAGTTTCCGAACTCAGCAAAAGACACACAAGGTCGTTTAGTAGTTGGAGCGGCGATTGGGGTCTCAGCGGATGCTGAAATGCGGATCGCTGCTGTTGTTGAAGCTGGGGTAGATGCCATTGTTATTGATACGGCTCATGGACATTCTAAAGGGGTTCTTGATAGAATTGCGCAAATTCGCGAGCAATACCCTAACTTAACCATTATTGCAGGTAACGTGGCTACAGCGGAAGGTACACGTGATCTCATTAAGGCTGGGGTAGATGTTGTGAAAGTAGGAATTGGACCTGGTTCTATCTGTACGACTCGTGTTGTGGCAGGCATAGGTGTTCCTCAAGTGACAGCAATCTATGATTGTGCAACAGAGGCACGTAAGCACGGCACACCTATTATTGCAGATGGTGGAATCAAATACTCGGGAGATATCGTAAAAGCACTTGCTGCCGGTGGACATGCTGTTATGCTTGGAAGTTTGCTTGCTGGTACTTCTGAAAGCCCTGGAGAACGTGAAATCTATCAAGGACGTCAATTTAAAGTCTATCGTGGAATGGGTTCTTTAGGAGCAATGGAAAAAGGCAGTAAGGATCGTTATTTCCAGGAAAATAATCAGAAGCTTGTTCCTGAAGGTATTGAAGGAAGAACACCATATAAAGGACCTTTAAGTGACACGATTCATCAGCTAGTTGGTGGTATTCGTGCTGGTATGGGCTATACGGGTACACCAACTATTGCAGATTTACGTGAAACAGGAGAGTTTATAAAAATCAGTGGAGCTGGCTTAAGAGAGAGTCATCCGCATGATGTTCATATTACAAAAGAAGCGCCGAACTACTCTGTTTAATGAGTGACGCGAAATTGTAACGTTTTTCAAGTAGATAGAGTCTAACTCTATCTATTTTTTTATACTTGCATATGATAAAATTACCTCTGTGTTAAAAATAGCGGAGGTGGAAGGTTTGAGTAAGCCAGGCAAAACAAAAGGCACTACTTGGAATGATGGCAGCATCGCTGGCATTAACAATTGGATTAAACCCGCATACAGCGGAAGCGGCTGTTGATGTGAATGCATCAGCATCGATTTTAGTAGACGCAGATTCAGGAAAAATTCTATTTGCAGATAACATAGATGATCAACTACCGATAGCAAGTATGACTAAAATGATGAGTGAGTATTTAATTTTAGAAGCGATTGATCAAGGAACGATTAACTGGGATGACGAGGTTAGTATTAGTGATCCAGTCCGTGCTCTTTCCTTAAAAATAGATTTATCTAATGTACCACTTAGACAAGATTACACCTATACTGTAGAAGAGTTATATCAATCCATGGCCATTTATTCAGCAAATGCGTCAACCATTGCTTTGGCTGAGCATGTAGCTGGTTCTGAAACTGATTTTGTGCAAATGATGAATGACAAGGCAGGAGAGCTTGGACTTGAAAGTTATAGCTTTGTTAATTCAAGTGGATTAAATAATAGTGATCTTGCTGGTAATCATCCAGAAGGCACGGAAGCAGATGCAGAAAATGAATTAACGGCTAAATCAGTTGCACAGCTTGCGTATCATTTGATAAATGATCATCCTGAAGTTTTAGAAACAGCAAGCATTCCGGAACTTGAGTTCCAGGCAGGAGAAGAAGAAGTTATTCAGATGCAAAACTGGAACTGGATGATTCCTGGTGTAAATGCACAACATGAATATGATGGTGCGGATGGACTAAAAACAGGGTTTACATCAGGTGCAGGCAATTCATTTACTGGAACAGCTAGTCGAGACGACATGCGTTTAATTACAGTTGTAATGGGTGCCGTTACTCGTGATGATCGTTTTGATGAAACGGCAAAGTTGTTTGATTATGGATTTGATAATTTCCATGAAGTCGAATTATTACCTGAAGGGTATAAGCCTGATGGTGAAGATGTGATTCCTGTAACAGGCGGGAAAGAGAATGAGGTTTCCATTTCTACATCTGAGGCTCTTTCAGTAGTTGTGAAAAACGATGAAGAAGAGCTTTATTCACCAGAGGTTACATTATCTGAAGAGTTATTAAATGAAGATGGAGAGTTTGTGGCTCCACTTGAAGAAGGACAAGAGGTTGGAGAAGTTCAATTAGCGTATAATGGTGAAGAAGACGTCCAATACTTATATGATAATCGATCAAATTCAACTCCACTTGTAGCGGATCAAGCTGTGGAAAAAGCAAGCTGGTTTACGATGAGTATGCGAGGCATTGGAAGCTTTTTCTCAGGTATTTGGACATCCGTTTCTGATACTGTTACAGGCTGGTTTTAAAGGTAAGCACCAACTCCTTTTTGAGTATGTGTAATTAAACAATATACTATATTTCAGACTATTAGAGTGGGGGATTTTAAAATGAGTCAAACTGGTACAGATCTTGTGAAACGTGGTATGGCGGAAATGCAAAAAGGCGGTGTCATCATGGATGTGGTGAACGCCGAGCAAGCAAAAATTGCGGAAGAAGCTGGAGCTGTAGCCGTTATGGCACTTGAGCGTGTTCCTTCAGATATTCGTGCCGCTGGTGGAGTAGCAAGAATGGCTGATCTTCAAATTGTTGAGGATGTTATGAAGGCTGTTTCCATACCTGTTATGGCAAAAGCGCGTATTGGGCATATTGTAGAGGCGCGTGTTTTAGAATCAATGGGTGTTGATTACATTGATGAAAGTGAAGTTTTAACACCTGCCGATGAAGTCTTTCACTTATACAAACGTGATTATACAGTACCATTTGTTTGTGGCGCACGTGATCTAGGTGAAGCAGCTCGTCGTATTGGCGAAGGAGCATCTATGATCCGTACAAAGGGTGAACCAGGAACGGGTAATATTGTAGAAGCTGTTCGTCATATGCGTATGATGCAAGCACAGATTAAAACAGTAGCAAATATGTCTAAAGATGAGCTGATGACAGAAGCGAAAAACCTTGGGGCATCTTATGAGCTTCTTCTAGAAATCAAAGAAACAGGGAAATTTCCTGTTGTGAATTTTGCAGCTGGCGGTGTGGCCACTCCTGCTGATGCGGCATTGATGATGCAGCTTGGTGCAGATGGTGTATTTGTTGGCTCTGGTGTCTTCAAATCGGACAACCCTGAGAAGTTTGCTCGTGCTATTGTTGAAGCTACAACTCATTTTACAGATTATGAGTTGATCGCAAATGTTTCTAAAGGCCTTGGTTCAGCAATGAAAGGATTGGAGATCTCTACACTTGCTCCATCTGATCGTATGCAGGAGCGCGGCTGGTAAGTATGATCAAAATTGGTGTACTTGCTCTGCAGGGAGCTGTGCGGGAACATGTGCGCAGTCTTCAAGCAGAGGATACTGAGATTATTATTATTAAAAAGGCTGAGCAGCTTCAAGAAATAGATGGCTTAGTTTTTCCTGGTGGCGAAAGTACAACGATGCGCCGCCTGATTAATCAATACAATTTTTTTGAACCTTTAAAGGCATTCGGTAAAAGTGGAAAACCAATTTTTGGTACATGTGCAGGGCTTATTCTTATGGCAAGTGAAATCGCTGGTCAAGACCAAGCGCATCTTGGACTAATGGATATGAAGGTTCAAAGGAATGCATTTGGTCGTCAAAGGGAAAGCTTTGAAACAAGACTTGAAGTTCAGGGTGTTGCAGAGGATCTGCGCGCTGTTTTTATTCGAGCACCTCTAATTGAAGAGGTGGGCGAACACGTAGAGGTACTCTCTACATACAATGGAGAAATTGTAGCTGCACGAGAAGGTCATTACTTAACGTGCTCATTTCACCCTGAATTAACAGATGATTTCCGTTTGCATCGTTTTTTTGTTACAATGGTGAAAGAAGCAAATAAACAAAGAACTAAATAAGAAAATATGTTGATAGGGATTAGTAAGGCTTATACGTTTGATTCAGAGAGCCGGTGGTTGGTGCAAACCGGAACAGACTAGCTTGAATCCACCCTTGAGTGAATGGTCGAAATAATAGTAAACTGTTCCGTTTTGCCTTCGTTACAGGTTTCGAGTGGTCTTCATTTTGTGAGGGCTATAAGGGTGGCAACGCGGGTAAACTCTCGTCCCTTCTATACACATGTATAGGAGTGGCGGGAGTTTTTTGTTTGAATTGAAGAATCTGAGGAGGAAAAAAGATGTTAGATGTGAAGCAATTACGAAAAGAATTAGAGACAGTAAAAGAATTATTAGCTACTCGAGGTGGCGAACAAAAAGGGTTAAATCAATTTGAGCAGTTGGATAGCGAGCGTCGCGCGTTAATCGTTGAGACGGAAGAACTGAAAAGTCGCCGAAACCAAGTATCTCAAGAGGTAGCAAAGATCAAGCGAGAAAAAGGGGATGCGGATGCTCTCATTAAAGAAATGAAGCAGGTATCTGAAAACATTAAGGCATTAGATGAAAAGCTACACCAGGTTGATGAGCAATTAGATACCATCTTATATACATTGCCAAACCTGCCTCATGAGAGTGTACCTGTTGGCGAATCTGAGGAAGATAATGAGGAGTTACGAAGCTTGGGGCGAGACTAAAGAGTATTCTTTTGAACCTAAACCTCATTGGGACTTAGCAAGTGATCTTGGTATTGTTGATTTTGAGCGTGCAGCAAAAGTAACAGGTAGCCGCTTTGTCTTTTACCGTGGGATGGGTGCTCGGCTAGAGCGTGCACTGATTAACTTTATGATGGATTTGCATGCAGATGAGCATGGTTACGAAGAAGTATTACCGCCTTACATGGTGAACCGTGATAGTATGCTTGGAACGGGGCAACTTCCTAAGTTTGAGGAGGATGCATTTAAAATTCGTGAAGAGGATTATTTCTTAATTCCTACGGCGGAGGTTCCAGTTACCAATCTGTATCGTGATGAAATTATTGAAGGGGATAAACTTCCACTGCGTTATGCAGCATATAGTGCATGCTTCCGTTCTGAAGCAGGATCTGCAGGTCGTGATACACGAGGATTGATTCGTCAGCACCAATTTAATAAAGTAGAGATGCTTCATTTCTGTAAACCAGAAGATTCTTATGCAGAGCTTGAGAAGATGACAGAGCATGCAGAACGAGTTCTTCAGCTTCTTGATCTGCCATATCGTGTGCTAACATTATGTACAGCAGATATGGGCTTTACAGCGGCTAAGACATATGACCTTGAAGTATGGCTACCAAGCTATGGAGAGTACCGTGAAATCTCTTCTTGTAGTAATGTAGAGGGTTTCCAGGCGAGACGTGCAAACATTCGTTTCCGTCGTGAAGCAAAAGGCAAAGCGGAGCATGTTCATACGTTAAATGGCTCTGGTCTTGCTGTTGGCCGTACAGTAGCAGCGATTCTTGAGAACTATCAGCAAGAGGATGGAACCATTAAGATTCCAGAAGTCCTACAGCCATATATGGGCGGTAAAACAACCATTCAATAAGAAAAGGGGGATCACAAGATGAAATATGCGATTTGCCAAACGAAGCTTGTTCCTGGTCAACCAGAGGCAAACTATCAGATTATTGAGCAATGGACACATGCAGTGATGTCTGCAGAGCAGAGGCCTGATATCTTGGTCCTTCCGGAGATGTGGACGACAGCCTATACACTGCCTGATCTAGAGCAGAAAGCAGAACATCGTCTTGAGATCACTCTTCCGTTTCTTCAGCGACTTGCAACGCAGTACGATGTTCATTTTATTGGAGGATCGGTTGCCAATAAAAAGGATGGAGGAATTTATAATACAGCTCTTGTTGTCAGCAGACAGGGAAAGCTTGTGTATGAATATGATAAGGCTCATTTAGTTCCTATGCTAAATGAGCCAGCTTTTCTCCAAGAGGGAGAGTCGCTTTCGCAAGTATTTGAGCTAGATGGCGTAAAAATGGGTGTCATCATATGTTATGATTTACGTTTCCCTGAGCTAGCCAGGTCACTTGCCCTTGAAGGGGTACAGGTGCTCCATATTGTAGCAGAATGGCCTGAAGCAAGAACACTACACTGGCAGGCTTTACAGGTAGCACGTGCTATTGAAAATCAATTTTATGTTGTATCAAGTAATGTAATTGGAACGCACGATGGAGTTGAATTTGCAGGTCGTTCAATGGTGGTTGATCCTTGGGGGAACACTCTTGCCATGGCATCTCAAGATATCGAAGAATCCATCACTATCTCCTTAAAGCTAGATCAGGTACCACAAGTGAGGCAAGATGTACCAGTTTTTAAAAGCCGACGATCAGATCTCTACTAAAGTAATTAAAAAAACAGTGACAATCGAAAACAATAAATATTACAATATCCCTAACCATTCGACATAATTTTCAGAAATAAGGGTAAACATGAAGATTATAATCTATTTTAGAAAAGAGGGATATTGATTGAGCAAATCACCATTATCACAAACACAGATGAGTGACAAGCAGCGAAGCTCTTTTATTCGCGGAGCTATTTTTCTTATGGCAACGTCGTCTATAGGGCCAGCTTTTTTAACTCAAACTGCTGTTTTCACTCAACAATTTTTGGCAAGCTTTGCTTTTGCCATTGTTGCTTCTGTAATCATTGATATAGGAGCACAATTAAACATATGGAGAATCATTTCCGTATCCGGTATGCGAGGCCAGGATATCGCTTGGAAAGTGTTACCTGGTCTTGGTTTATTTGTTGCAATCCTTATGGTATTTGGAGGCTTTGCATTTAATATCGGTAACGTGGCAGGTGCAGGGTTGGGTTTAAATGTATTATTTGGGATTCCTGTGTTATGGGGTGCCGTCATTACTGCAGCTATCGCAATCATTATTTTTCTAATTAAAGATGCGATGAAGGTAGTCGATCGGGTTATTCAAGTATTAGGAATTATCATGATTTTAATGGTAGGTTATGTCATGTTAAGCACTAGTCCTCCGGTTCAGGAAGCTTTGGTTAAAGCTGTTTTACCTGATAATTTTAAGAGTCTTCTTCTTCCAATTGTCACACTCGTTGGAGGGACTGTAGGTGGCTATATATCATTTGCTGGTGGTCATCGATTAATCGATGCCGGTATTACGGGGAAAGAGAACGTGAGATTCGTTAGTAGAGCGGCAAACTTAGGTATTCTAACAACTAGTACTGTTCGGGTATTTCTGTTTCTTGCTGTATTAGGTGTTGTAGCCATGGGTTATACATTAGATGCTGATAATCCAGCAGCAACGGTGTTCCAAGTAGCGCTTGGGTGATGTCGGCTATAAAATGTTTGGAGTTGTTTTATTTGCAGCTGCAATTAGCTCTGTTATCGGGTGTGCGTATACAAGTATCTCATTTTTACGATCATTCCACCCATTTTTCGCAACATATAATAATTGGATCATAGCTGGGTTCATCGCAATCTCTACGATTATTTTTGTTTTGGTTGGACGACCAGTAGCATTACTGATTATTGCCGGTTCACTAAATGCTCTAATCTTGCCAATTGTATTAACCACTATATTAATTGCATCAAGAAAAAAGTCAATTGTGGGGGATTATCATCATCCTACTTGGATCATTATTTTTGGAATTATAGCTGTGCTTGTTACAATAGTTGCAGGTTACATCTCCCTAGGTGGAATAGCAGATTTATGGAGAAGGTAAAAAAAGGATGCCGCAGTGGCATCCTTTTTTTTGTTACGTATAGGCAGGCTCACGCTTGCCTTGTTCAATCTCTTCCATGTAGTGACATGCAGCCATATGACCTTCTTTAAGATAATCAGTTGTGCGAAGCTCAGGTGTCTCCGTACGACATTTATCAGTGGCAAATGGACAACGTGTATGGAAACGACATCCTTCAGGTGGATCAATAGGAGATGGAACATCTCCTTTTAAGATAATGCGATCAGCTTTATTTGCTTGGATCTGGTACTGGGATCGCAGATAGTAATGCTTTGGTGTAAGGATGCTGCGATTGATCAAATACAGATTTCTTATCACCAATCTCAACGATACGTCCAAGATACATAACAATCACTCGATCTGAAATGTGGCGAACCACACCTAAATCATGCGAAATAAAGAGATAGGTTAGCTTCAGTTCACGCTGAAGTTTTTTAAGAAGGTTAATTACCTGTGCTTGAATGGATACATCCAATGCTGATACAGCTTCGTCACATACAATTAGTTTTGGATCAACAGACAATGCACGGGCAATTCCGATACGTTGTCTCTGCCCGCCACTAAATTCATGTGGGTAGCGATCAATTTGGTGTGGTCCAAGACCAACTGTATCCATCAATTCTTTAATACGGTTTTCACGGTCTTTTTTAGGTACAGCATTTTGAATTTCCATTGCTTCGTAAAGAATCTGTCTAACTGTTTGACGCGGGTTAATCGATGCATATGGATCTTGGAAAATAATCTGAAGATCCTTGCGCATTTTTCGCATCTCTGACTTGCTAATGGAAAGTAGGTCTTTTCCTTGAAATTCAATTTCACCACTTGTTGGTTCATCAAGTCTTAAAATGGCACGTCCAGTAGTAGACTTTCCACAACCTGATTCTCCAACAATACTAACCGTTTCTCCTTCTTTAATGGCGAAGGATACGCCATCTACTGCTTTAACATGGTTAACGGTCCGACCAAGCATTCCACCTTTAATTGGGAAATGCTGTTTTAGGTCATTAACCTTGAGTAGTTCTTGTGCCATGAACCTTCACCTCCGGATCGCCGTCCCACTCATCAGAGTAAATCCAGCAGCGTATTTGATTTCCGTGCTCGTCTTCTTCTAAATCCGGCAGACGATTGCATATCTCACTAGCATGCGGGCAACGTGGTGCGAAACGACAGCCAGTTGGCATATTAGCGGGACTTGGAACAGATCCTCTAATTACAGACAGATCTTCTCCTTCTACGTCAACGTCGTGGCGTGGAAGTGATTCAAGTAAACCAACAGTATATGGGTGACGAGGATTAGCAAAAAGCTCTTCAACAGTTGCGTACTCAACGACTTTTCCGCAGTACATAACGGCTACATAGTCACAGGTTTCAGCTACAACTCCAAGATCATGAGTAATCATGATAATCGACATACCTAAACGATTCTGAAGATCTTTCATTAGTTCTAGAATTTGCGCTTGAATCGTAACATCTAGTGCTGTTGTTGGTTCATCAGCAATTAAAAGCTCAGGATTACAGGCTAAGGCCATAGCAATCATGACACGTTGACGCATTCCACCAGACAATTCATATGGGTATTGATGCACGCGTTTTTCTGGTGAAGGAATACCAACCAGTTTTAACATATCAATTGACTTTTTAATGGCTTCTTTTTTGCCAACATTTTCGTGGATGCGGAACGACTCGCCAATTTGCTGACCCACTGTATAAACAGGGTTCAGGGACGTCATTGGTTCCTGGAAAATCATTGAGATCTCATTCCCACGGATTTTTCGCATTGCACTTTCACTTTTATTTGTTAGATCCTCGCCTTTAAACTCAATTTCTCCTCCAACAATTTTCCCTGGATTTTGGATTAATTTTAGAATCGACATAGCTGAGATACTTTTACCAGATCCAGATTCACCAACGATTCCAAGGGTTTTGCCTTTAGGTACATCAAAGGTTACTCCATCTACGGCACGAACCTCCATACCTTGAGTGAAAAATGAGGTGCGAAGATCACGGATTTTTATAATCGAATCATTGCCCATGAAGGGTCACACACCTTTCATAAAATAATTGTCCTAGTTTAGAACAGGATCAGTCTACGTCCACTCGTTTGTTTAATAGCTTGTATGCTACATCAACAAGTAAGTTTACAACTACAAATAAGAGAGAAACAACAAGCACAGTTCCTTGAACAATTGGGAAGTCACGAGCTCGAATCGAATCAATAATTAAGCGTCCCATTCCGTTGATGGCAAAGACAGATTCGGCTAAAACGGTTCCTCCAAGTAGTGAACCAAATTGCAGTCCTACAACTGTTACAACAGGAATCATTGCATTTTTAAGGGCATGCTGATAAACCACATAACGTTCTTTTACCCCTTTTGCTCGTGCTGTACGGATATAATCCTGTCCAATAACTTCGAGCATACTTGAACGAGTCATACGAGCAATGATCGCAGCTCCAGTTGTTCCAAGTGTAAGTACTGGTAACACCATTTGACTAAATGATCCCCAACCAGATGAAGCAAACCAACCTAAATTAATAGAGAAGTATTGAATAAGCATTAATCCCATCCAGAAGTTCGGCATAGACAAGCCAAACAAAGCTACAATCATAATTGCTGTATCAGCAAAGCTATAACGTTTGGTTGCGGAGATAATCCCTGCAATCATTCCTAGAAAGATACTGAAAATCGTACTATACAAGGCAAGCTCAACGGTTACCCAAAAGCGAGCTCCAATTTCGTCTCCAACAGCTCTACCATTTCGAATGGAATTACCGAAGTCTAACGTAACAACATCTTTTAAATAATTAAAATATTGTGTAGGCAATGGATCATTAAGCCCTAGTCGTTCTCTCATTTGCTCAACTTGGTCGCCAGAAGCTGCCTCTCCGGCAAGAATCTGTGCAGGATCACCAGGAATTAAATGAACAAGACTAAATGTAATAATGGTTACGCCTAAAAGGACCGGAATCGTCTGAACTAGACGTCTGATGATGAAGGTTAACATGTAATCGGCTCTCCTTTCTAATCTCTAAGCTTTGGATCAAGCGCGTCACGTAATCCATCACCAAAAATATTAAATGCTAGAACAACAAGAACAATAGCTAGTCCAGGAAATAAAGCTACGTGGCCAGCGTCGTACATATAGTTTCGACCATCTGCAAGCATCGCACCCCATTCAGGAATTGGCGGTTGAGCACCAAGTCCAAGGAAAGATAAACCGGCAGCGGTTAATATCGCTGAGGCAATACTTAATGTCGCTTGAACAATTAGTGGCGAAGTAATATTCGGAAGAATGTGTTTAAAAATGATGCGGAAATCACTAGCACCAAGTGCTTTTACAGCATCCACATATTCAAGTTTCCGAACGGTTAAGGCAGATCCACGTGCAATACGTGCGAAAACTGGTACAGAAAACAGAGCAACGGCGATAATAACATTATTCATGGATGGTCCAAGCACCGAAACAATCGCAAGTGCTAACAAAATTCCCGGGAAAGCTAAGAGAATGTCTGTGATTCTCATGATGATGTTATCAATTCGACCACCATAATACCCTGAGATAACGCCAAAAAATGTCCCTACAATCGCTCCAAGAGCAACTGATGAAAAACCTACATAAAATGTAAGGCTCATTCCGTGAATAATACGGGTAAAAATATCTCGACCGTGATGATCAGTCCCTAACCAATGGTCAGCAGAAGGTCCTTCTAGTTTGACAGAATAGTCCTGTGCATCTGGTTCTAGGGTTGTAAAATACGGGCCAATCAATGCTACGATAATTAAAAAGATAATTAAAAAAGCTCCTACCATAGCCGGTTTGTTACGGGCTAAACGCTTAAAAAAGCTCTTCATGCTTTTAATTCGCGGATTTTCGACAGGAGCCGGCGTATATTGATTGGATGGATGTTGATGTTCTTGCATAGCTTCTAACTTCCTTTCTTTAGGAGAATCGTTTTGACGTGTAAAAGCCTTATCCAGCCTGTGCTCACGTTGATAGATTATACCATGTTCAGAGAATATTAAAACAAAAAAACTATTAATGAAAAATAATCTTACAGTTTAATTTATGAAAAATGACATATTATGTCGTGTGAGACAACACAAGATTGGCTTTGTGTCGGTGCTAACGAGAATATATAGGTAGAAAGTCCTGTAAAGCAAAGTTTGTCAAGAAAGGTATTGAATCACAAAGTAGTTTTGGGGTATAGTGAATTATGTAATTTTCTGAATACATACAAAAGTGAGAGGGGTTCAAAAACTTGAAAAATTTAAAAAAGACTTATTTATTTAGTTTGGTACTAGCGTTTGCTATTTTTCTAGCAGCTTGCGCAAGTGAACCAACAGGTAACGAAGGAGATTCTGGATCTGATGATGAAGGAACATCAGATAATGGAGGAACGGAAGGAGGCGGAGATCTAATTATCTCGTTAGCTTCTGATGCTGTATCACTTGATCTTCACGGTTCAAATGATACGTATTCTAGTAATGTTGCTTCAAATATCTATGAAACTCTTGTCTATCATGACAAAGAGTTAGAACTAAAAGATGGTCTAGCAGAAAGTCATGAGCAACTAGATGCAAATACATGGGAGTTTAAGCTTGAGCAAGGTGTAAAGTTCCATGATGGATCGGAGTTTAATGCAGACGTAGTAAAAGCAAACCTTGATCGTATTCTAGATCCTGCGATCGCATCTCAACGTGCATTTTTATACGATATGATTGAAGAAGTCGAAGTTATTGATGATTATACGGTTCACATTAAAACAGAGTACCCATTTGCACCACTTCCTGCTCACTTAGCTCATAATGGTGGAGGAATGATGAGTGGAGAAATGATTGCGGAAGATTATGAAGCAATGGAAAATGGCGAAGAGCCAGGATCTGTCATCAACAATAAAGCAATCGGAACAGGATTCTTTAAATTTGATACCTGGTCTCCAGGTAGTGAACTGAAGCTTGTGAAAAATGACGATTATTGGGGAGATCCAGCGAAGGTTGATTCTGTTACCTTCCGTGTTGTTCCAGAGGATGGTACAAGAATCGCTGATCTAAGTACTGGTGCAGCGCACATCGCTGACCCACTTAGCCCAAGTGATGTTGCTCAAATTGAAGCTACTGATAATATGCATTATGAATCAACAGAAAGTGTTGCGATGATGTATATCGGTTTTAACTCTGAAAAAGAGCCATTTGATGATGCAAACGTACGTAAAGCTCTTTCAATGGCGATTAATAAACAAAGTATTATTGATGGAATTTATGATGGACATGGTCTTGAAGCAAAAAGTCCATTGGCTCCAAAAGTTTACGGATACAGTGAAGACATTGATGTGATTGAGTATGATCCAGAAGAAGCAAAAAGTCTTTTAGCTGAAGCTGGTTATGATGAAGGAGAACTTTCGATTACATTTAATACAAGTGATCACCGTGAACGTCAAAGCATTGCTGAAAATGTGCAACAAGCGTTAAATGAAATTGGCGTAAATGTGAACATTAATATGCAAGAGTGGGGTTCATTCTTAGATTCAACGGCTAACGGGGAGCAAGAAATGTTTGTTCTTAGCTGGTCTACTGTAACAGGTGATGGGGATTATGGATTGTTCCCACTATTCCACGAATCACAAAAAGGATCTGCAGGTAACCGTACATTTACAGATAATGCAGATCTGAATGAATTATTAATGGCAGCTCGTCAAAATGAGAACCAAGAAGAACGCCTTGATCAATATCTAGAAGTTCAAAATATCATCGCAGACGAAGCAATCGTCTTGCCACTATTCCACGAAGACTATCTATTAGGTGTTAGTGATAGTGTTGAAGGTTTATGGCAGCATCCTACAAGAAGATTAATGCTTCAAGATGTAACACTTAACTAAACGAAGTACAAGAAGTGGCTGGTACAGATGTTGTTCTAGCTTTCACATAAACCGAACCATTATGTTGCTTAACATAATGGTTCGGTTTTTTGTTGATTAAAAATAAGAGAGTAGGGATACTACTTTGGAGTCTACGTGTATGTTTTGTATGTTCTACGTTGGTTTTGTGCTCATTTGTAAGTAGCGTGGAGTTACATACAGATCAGCGATGTTCTAGTGTAGCTAGTTATGAATTCATTCGCCCCGATATTTCCCAAACTCATTCCAAGTAGATTCGTTTCTATCTTACTACCTATTACTACATCCATTAGAAATTAATTAAAATTCAGACGCTCTGACAAAACGGACGAGATGAGAGGCCGACTCCAACAGGGCTTAAGGGCAAGGTTGAATTGATTTGACAAAGCCAAATTAGGCGGGCGCCCTCCCGACGAGACGTGTGCCCCCAACTCGGTAGCGGCTTGACTTCAGATTCTAATTTCTTTCATATGTTTTCTCATTATTAAGATACATTCATTATTTTCAGATAATATAAAAAATATTGATTAAACTGAATATATTATTCCGAGATAAGTTTAAATTGCTTGTATTAATTGATAAATCAAACAATAAGAATATGTGCTAACGTAGAAATATGTCTAAAATTATTGTCGAACTTTTTAAAATCGTGTATAGTGTATAAATATTAATACATCAATATAATATTCAAGGGGGAAATACAATGAAGTTGGGAAAAAAACATCTTTCAATGTGGATGCTGATTCTAATGTTAAGCTTTGGTTTAGCAGCATGTGCAAGCGAACCTGATAGTAATTCAGGTGATAGTGAGTCTGCTGACGGTGAAGAAGGTTCAGGTGGCGATCTAGTTATCGATATGAAGTCTGAAGCTGTTTCACTTGATCCACACAGTGTGAATGACGTTCCTTCTGGTAACGTACAAACAAACCTTTATGAAACACTTGTTTATTTTGATGAGAACATGGATATCCAAGATGGTCTTGCTGAAGACTGGAAAGTGGATGAAAATGTACTTGAATTTAAACTTCGTGAAGGTATTACTTTTACAGACGGTGAAGCATTTAATGCAGAGGCTGTAAAAGCAAATATTGATCGAGTTAAAGATGAAGCAATTGCTTCTCAACGTGCATTTTTGTTTGAAGATATTACTGACATTAACGTAGTAGACGACCAAACAATTCAATTTATTACTGAAGAACCATCTGCAACATTAATCTTTAGCTTCGCTCATAGCGGTGGAAGCATGATTAGTCCTAAGTCAATCGAAGAAGATTATGCAGCAATGGAAGAAGGAGAAAATCCTGGATCTGTTATTGGTTCAAATCCAGTAGGAACTGGATATTTCACATTTGATGCATGGGAATCTGGTAACTACATTCGTCTAGTGAAAAATGATGATTACTGGGGAGAGCCAGCTAAGCTAGATTCTGTTACATTCCGTGTTGTATCTGAGGATAACACACGTCTTGCTAATATCGAGACAGGCAGTGCACATGTCTCTGATCCAACTGCACCTAGTGATGTAAGTCGAGTAACAGGATCAGATGTAATGGATATCATGGAATCAGATAGCTTAAATGTTTCGTATATTGGTTTTAATACGCAACAAGAACCATTTGATGATGTAAACGTACGTCGTGCGATTACAATGGCTATTAATAACGAAGATATTGTTAACAATCTATATGATGGTTACGGAATTCCTGCTAAAGGACCAATTGCTCCAGGTGTAATCGGATATGATGATAGCTTAGAGCCAATCGGTTATGATCCAGAAGGTGCTAAGACACTTCTAGAGGAATCTGGTTATGGCGATGGAATTGAACTAACTATTTCTACAAACGATACAACAGAGCGTCAAGATTTAGCTACATTTGTACAAGCTGAATTAGGTAAAGTCGGTATCGATGTTAGTATCGAAATTGTTGAGTGGGGTGCTTATTTAGAGCAAACAGCTCAAGGTGATACTGATATGTTCGTTCTTGGTTGGAGTTCTGCTACAGGTGATGCAGATTATGCACTTGAGCCGTTATTCCACTCTAAAAACCAAGGTAATGCTGGTAACCGTGCATTCTATGAGAATGATGAAGTAGATGCATTGTTAGATGAAGCAAAAAATGAACTGGATTCAACTAAACGTAATGAGCTATATAGCGAAGTTCAACAAATTCTAATTGATGAAGCACCATTGCTTTATACTCACCACAAAGTAGAGTTGAATGCAGTTGCAAACACTGTTCACAACCTATACCGTCATCCGACAGGTAACTTCTGGTTGCAGGATGTTTACATCGACTAATAGCTACATTAAAAGGCAGCACTCATTTTGAGTGGCTGCCTTTTGATTTGAAAAAAATGTCGATTAAATAAGAATAATGTCGTGTTTTGTGTGACATTGTGAACAATCACTCGTTTATTATCTGAAAATACGGTATATTAATGTGACACTAGAAATTAGAATTTTTTAAATACTAACAAGAGTTTGAAAGGATGCATATCATGAAAAAGTCTTATTTACTACTTGTATTACTAACAGCGGGGTTAACGGCTTGTGCAAGTGAGCCACAAGCCTCCGGTTCAGATGAGGCAACTTCAGATGGTCAAGGTGGCGATTTGGTTATTGATATGGGGGCAGAAGCTGTATCACTCGATCCGCATTTAGCGAATGATGTTCCTTCCGGTAACGTTGCTTCTAATATCTTTGATCGACTTGTTACATTTGATGAGGAAATGAATATTGAAAAAAGCCTAGCAAAAGATTGGGAGCAGGTTGACGATTTGACGCTTCGATTTGAACTTGAAGAAGGAGTCACCTTCCATGATGGAGAGCCGTTTAATGCAGAGGCAGTTAAAGCAAATATTGATCGAGTAACTGACCCTGACATCGCCTCACCACGTGGTTATTTATTTACAAACATATCTGAGGTTGAAGTCATTGATGACTACACGGTTGAGGTGAAAACAGACGAGCCTTTTGCTCCGTTAATCTATAGCTTTGCTCATAATGGCGGGGGCATGATTAGTCCAAAGTCAATTGAGGAAGATTATGCAGCAATGGAAGAAGGGAAAGAGCCTGGTAGTGTCATTAATAATCATCCGGTTGGTTCTAGTTACTTTGAATTTGAATCTTGGGATACAGGTCAACAGATTAAACTAGTTAATAATGAAGACTATTGGGGTGAGCCTGCTAAGCTTGATTCGGTGACATTCAAAACCGTTCCTGAGGATGGAACACGTTTGGCTGACTTAGAGACGGGTAGTGCACACGTTTCTGATCCATTTAGCCCTTCAGATGTTGAACGAGTAAAAGGGACAGATGGATTAGATATCATAGAGTCCAATAGTATGGGAATAGAGTACATTGGCTTTAATACACAAAAAGCGCCATTTGATGATAAGCGTGTTCGTCAGGCGATTTCAATGGCAGTTGATAATGAAGCAATCATTGAGAATCTATTAAATGGATACGGAGTGCCAGCAATTGGTCCTATGTCTCCTCAGATTATCGGTTTTGATGATACAGTAGAACCCCTTGGATATGATCCAGAAAAAGCAAAAGAACTTTTAGCTGAAGCGGGTTATCCAGACGGATTTAAAACGTCTATTTGGACAAATGACAAGCGTGAACGTGTGGATCTAGTGACCTATTTACAACAAGAGTTAGGTAAGATTGGCATTGAAGTTGAAACAGAAACAATGGAGTGGGGTTCGTATCTAGATCGAACAAACTCTGGAGATCATGATATGTTTGTTCTAGGTTGGAGTGCTTCAACAGGAGATGCGGATTATGCCCTTTCTCCACTATTTCACTCATCGAACCATGGAGCAGCTTGGAAATAAGTCATTCCTTGATAACGAAGAAGTAGATCAACTTCTAGAAGAAGCTCAACATGAGATGGATGAAGCGACACGTATGGGTATGTATAAAGAAGTGCAGGATATTTTAATAGATGAAGCACCTCTTATCTATACGCACCATAAGCAAGAGGTTAATGCGATTCGTGATTCTGTCAAAAATTTATGGCGTCATCAAAGCGGTGATTTTAAGCTGCATGATGTTTATATTGAAGAGTAAAATAAAAGCCCGGGTGCTCCTGGGCTTTTACTCTGTCTTGCGGCAATACTAGTGGATCTGCTACGATACGATGGAGAACAACGTGGAGGCGGATGAGATGTCTAATCTGGTAGAACGCGAACAAGACCACATCTACTGGATGCGGCAGGCAATGAAACAAGCGGAAGAAGCAGAGAGTATTGGAGAGGTTCCAATTGGTGCTGTCATCGTTAGGGAAGGAGAGCTTATTGCTAGTGCACATAACCTACGAGAGACAACGCACAATGCTTGCGCACACGCAGAGTTATTAGCCATTCAAAAGGCTTGCGAAGCTCTTGATGCATGGCGTCTGGAAGGCTGTACTCTTTATGTGACGCTTGAGCCATGTCCGATGTGTGCTGGTGCGATTGTCCAATCTCGGATTCCATTAGTAGTATTTGGTGCAACTGATCCAAAGGCTGGTTGTGCAGGAACTCTAATGAATCTTCTAGATGAGACACGCTTTAATCATAGAAGTGAAGTGATAGGTGGATGCTTAGAGGATGAATGTGGTGCTCAATTAACAGCCTTTTTCCGTAACTTACGTGCATTAAAAAAGCAGAGGAAATTGGAATCGGACAGCCACCTTGCATAAAATGAATTTTTACCGTATACTGATGAATGCATCAGCAATTGATGCCTAACTATATTATCAACTTTGCCGTGCTAGGTGGGGAGGTAGCGGTGCCCTGTCACTCGCAATCCGCTAGAGCGAGACTGAATCCCTTTTCTAGGTCATGCCGTCGTTTGGTCTGCCCTAAGTAAGTAGTGTTGACATTTGGGTTCTGCGCAACGAAAACTCATGAATCCTGTCAGGTCCGGAAGGAAGCAGCAGTAAGTGAATCCTTTCGTGTGCCGCAGAGTTGCCTGGATTGAGCTAACTGCTTAGGTAACGCTTGGGATGGTATGATCGAAGAAAGGTGCACGGTATATATACATAGAACTCAAGCAATTGCGCTGGCCGCAATTGCTTTTTTTCTTGTTTGTACACTGAACTATGAATTGCGTATGGAAATGTCTATAATAGAAGGAAGAGAGAAAAAGAAGGGACGGGATATCAGCATGGGTTACCAGGCATTGTATCGAGTATGGCGCCCGCAGCTGCTGAAGGATGTTGTTGGACAGACACATTTGACAAAAACCTTGCAAAATGCGCTTGTTCAGAATAAATTTTCGCATGCGTATTTGTTCTCGGGACCAAGGGGTACCGGGAAAACAAGTGCTGCCAAAATTATTGCAAAGGCCATTAACTGTGAGAAGGCTCCGGTAGCTGAACCGTGTAATGAGTGTGCAGCTTGCAGGGGAATTTCCAATGGATCAATTGTTGATGTGATGGAAATTGATGCTGCTTCTAATAACGGTGTAGATGAAATTAGAGATATTCGGGACAAGGTAAAGTTTGCTCCTAGTGAGGTGCACTACAAGGTTTACATTATAGATGAGGTGCATATGCTCTCAACTGGAGCCTTTAATGCATTGTTAAAGACTCTTGAGGAACCGCCGCCCCACGCGATATTTATCCTAGCAACAACTGAACCGCATAAGATTCCGCTAACGATCATTTCTCGCTGCCAGCGTTTTGATTTTAAACCGATTTCCTCTGAAGCGATGATGTATCGCATGAAGGAGATTCTTGAAGCGGATCACGTACATGTAGAAGATGAAGCCCTTCAACTTATTGTGCAAGCAGCAGATGGGGGAATGCGGGATGCCTTAAGCTTGCTAGATCAAGCGATCTCGTTTTCAGATGAAACTGTGAGTGCAGAGGCGGTCAGGCTAATTACTGGGGCAATATCACGAGAGTCTCTAGCGCGTGTTGCGATCGGATTGCATGATGGACAAACAGCTGAGCTCCTACATTTAATAGATCAAGTATTAAAAGACGGTAAGGATCCGAAGCGATTTGTTGAAGACCTGCTTTATTATTTTCGAGATGTCCTTCTTTATAAAACATCATCGGATGCGGCGGACTTAATGGAACGAGCTGTTGTTGATGACGGGTTTAAACGTCTTTCAGAGGAACTGAGTTATGAGTGGCTTTATCACGCAATCGATACCGTTAATGCGACACAACAGGAAATGAAATGGGCCACACACCCGAAAATTTTAATCGAGCTAGCGGTCATTCAATTAATGAACAAACCACAAGTGACGGCTCCTGTTGCACAAGCAGAAGCTGTTCAGTCTCCACAGCTTGAAGAAAAAATGAAGAAGCTTGGAGCAGATGCTAAACGAGCTGCAAAAGCAAGGTGTGCAAGCTAGACCTGAAGAGAAAGCAGCGACTCAACCGAAGCGCACAAGAAAAGCACCACAACAAACAAGGCTTGCAACTGGTCAGGTTAAGGAGTTGCTTGGCAAAGCAGAAAAGCAGAAGCTACAACAAGTGACGTCTCAGTGGCCAGATGTAACAGCTCGAATGAAAGTGAAAAGCGTCCCTGGTTCAGCGTGGCTAAATGATAGTCGTCCGGTTGCGGCAGCTCCTGATGGGATTCTATTAGCATTTCAAAATGAGATGCATCGTGATATGATGGATACGAAGTTTAGAGAAATCTTGCTCGAGGTTCTTGGGGAAGTTTTTGGAGAAGGCATGTCGTTTTTAACCTTACTTCAATCTCAATGGACTAAGTTAAAGGATGAGTTTGTAAAGGAACAGAAAACAGGAGAAACTGAAGGAAGTTCAGAGGATCAACCTGTAACTGATCCCCTTATTGATGAAGCCGTTAAGCTTGTTGGTGAGGATTTGATTGAATGGGCAGACCAAAATTGACTGGAGGAATCATAAAATGAAGAACATGGGTAATATGATGAAACAAATGCAGAAAATGCAGAAGCAAATGGCACAGGCTCAGGAAGAGTTAAAGGAAAAAACGGTAGAAGCAACAGCTGGTGGCGGTATGGTTACGGTAACAGCAAGTGGTGACAAACGTATTTTGGATATTACGATCTCTGAGGATGTTGTTGATCCGGATGATATCGAGATGCTTCAAGATCTTGTACTAGCAGCAACAAATGAAGCTCTTAAGCTTGTTGATGAACTTGTTGAGCAAGATATGGGTAAATTCACTAAAGGAATGAATATTCCTGGAATGTTCTAGGGAGGTTAGCCATTGCAATATCCTGAACCGATAGCCAAACTAATTGATGGCTTTATGAGATTACCGGGAATTGGTCCCAAAACAGCGAGCCGTTTGGCGTTTTATGTATTAGATATGAAAGAAGATGACGTTCTTGATTTTGCGAAGGCATTGGTTAATGCGAAGCGAAACTTAACGTATTGCTCTGTGTGTCATAATATTACGGACCAAGATCCATGCCATATATGTGAAGATAAAGCGCGCGATCAGTCTATGGTCTGTGTTGTGCAAGAGTCACGGGATGTTATGGCGATGGAGAAGATGAGGGAATACCCTGGTCAGTACCACGTATTACACGGAGCGATTTCTCCTATGGAAGGAATCGGTCCAGAAGATATTAAAGTCCCAGAACTACTTAAACGATTGCAGGACGATACGATACAAGAGGTTATTATCGCAACCAATCCTACAATTGAAGGAGAAGCGACTGCTATGTATATTTCCCGTTTAGTTAAACCAACCGGTATTAAAGTGACGAGAATTGCTCACGGACTTCCTGTTGGTGGGGACTTAGAATACGCAGATGAAGTGACGTTATCAAGAGCAATTGAAGGTAGACGAGAATTGTAAGGCAGGCGATGTCATTGTTTTTTCGGAAAAAGGGTAAGCTTAGAATGGAAGAAAATGAACGACTGCTGAACCATATAGAAGTCACAAAAGAGCGCTATGATAATCAAAGGCAACTTATTGAACATAGTGTGGATCCGTCAGAAGATGTGATTTCACGAATGAAGCTAACAGAGGCGAAGTATTCGTTTTTAATAAGAGAAGCGAGAATTCGTCGCGCGAGAAAGAACAGCCTGTGAAGACAGGTTGTTCTTTTTTCTTATATAAGGACATACATTGAGGAAAGGGCAAGCTGTATGGGAGGAGAGACAATGGATCCGATTATTCTTTTTGCGTTGTTGGGTGGTGCTGTTATTCTTTTGTTGACCGTGGGAGCGCCAATGAGACCCATTCGTCTTGTAGGTAATATTGCTGTTAAATTAGTGATTGGCTTGCTGCTATTGTTTCTTGTTAATGCGTCAGGAAGTTGGACAGGGCTTCATGTCCCTATCAATCCAGTGACTGCATCTGTGACGGGGCTGTTAGGCGTACCAGGATTAGTTCTACTAGTTGTTGTGAAGCAATTTGTTCTATAGAGAGAAGGAAGCTGAATGTCATTCGAAGACCTACTTCGTAGCTAATACGGAGTAGGTTTTTTATTGTTGATAGAGTAAAGCTCAAATTTATTTTAAAAAGTTATTGCTTTTTAATTGTGGGCATGGTAAATTATATCTTGCTGTCAGGTGAGCAAGTAAACAACTTAAAAAAATCTTTTTAAAAAAGTTCTTTACTTTCTAGTTAACCTCATGGTATATTAGTTAAGTCGCCAACAGCGACACCGAGTTCTTTGAAAACTGAACAAAAGCCAAGCGTACGAAGAGATACACGATATCTCATAGTAATAAAAAGTCGCAAAAAATGATCTCGTTTTCGAGTAAGGATTTGTGCAAATTAAACTTTGTTTGATTTTAGACACATTCGTGTCTGTCATCAAAGTTAGTCAGCAGTTGAGCAATCAACTCACCACTTTTATGGAGAGTTTGATCCTGGCTCAGGACGAACGCTTGCGGCGTGCCTAATACATGCAAGTCGAGCGGACGTTTTTGAAGCTTGCTTCAAAAACGTTAGCGGCGGACGGGTGAGTAACACGTGGGCAACCTGCCTTATCGACTGGGATAACTCCGGGAAACCGGGGCTAATACCGGATAATATCTAGCACCTCCTGGTGCAAGATTAAAAGAGGGCCTTCGGGCTCTCACGGTGAGATGGGCCCGCGGCGCATTAGCTAGTTGGAGAGGTAATGGCTCCCCAAGGCGACGATGCGTAGCCGACCTGAGAGGGTGATCGGCCACACTGGGACTGAGACACGGCCCAGACTCCTACGGGAGGCAGCAGTAGGGAATCTTCCGCAATGGACGAAAGTCTGACGGAGCAACGCCGCGTGAGTGATGAAGGGTTTCGGCTCGTAAAGCTCTGTTATGAGGGAAGAACACGTACCGTTCGAATAGGACGGTACCTTGACGGTACCTCATCAGAAAGCCACGGCTAACTACGTGCCAGCAGCCGCGGTAATACGTAGGTGGCAAGCGTTGTCCGGAATTATTGGGCGTAAAGCGCGCGCAGGCGGCCTTTTAAGTCTGATGTGAAATCTTGCGGCTCAACCGCAAGCGGTCATTGGAAACTGGGAGGCTTGAGTACAGAAGAGGAGAGTGGAATTCCACGTGTAGCGGTGAAATGCGTAGATATGTGGAGGAACACCAGTGGCGAAGGCGACTCTCTGGTCTGTAACTGACGCTGAGGCGCGAAAGCGTGGGGAGCAAACAGGATTAGATACCCTGGTAGTCCACGCCGTAAACGATGAGTGCTAGGTGTTAGGGGTTTCGATGCCCGTAGTGCCGAAGTTAACACATTAAGCACTCCGCCTGGGGAGTACGGCCGCAAGGCTGAAACTCAAAGGAATTGACGGGGGCCCGCACAAGCAGTGGAGCATGTGGTTTAATTCGAAGCAACGCGAAGAACCTTACCAGGTCTTGACATCCTTTGACCACTCTGGAGACAGAGCTTCCCCTTCGGGGGCAAAGTGACAGGTGGTGCATGGTTGTCGTCAGCTCGTGTCGTGAGATGTTGGGTTAAGTCCCGCAACGAGCGCAACCCTTGACCTTAGTTGCCAGCATTTAGTTGGGCACTCTAAGGTGACTGCCGGTGACAAACCGGAGGAAGGTGGGGATGACGTCAAATCATCATGCCCCTTATGACCTGGGCTACACACGTGCTACAATGGATGGTACAAAGGGTTGCGAAGCCGCGAGGTGAAGCCAATCCCATAAAGCCATTCTCAGTTCGGATTGTAGGCTGCAACTCGCCTGCATGAAGCTGGAATTGCTAGTAATCGCGGATCAGCATGCCGCGGTGAATACGTTCCCGGGCCTTGTACACACCGCCCGTCACACCACGAGAGTTTGTAACACCCGAAGTCGGTGAGGTAACCTTTTGGAGCCAGCCGCCGAAGGTGGGACAGATGATTGGGGTGAAGTCGTAACAAGGTAGCCGTATCGGAAGGTGCGGCTGGATCACCTCCTTTCTAGGGAGTAATACTTCTAGTCGATCACACAGGTTCGCCTGATGTGAATACGCTTTGGCTTTTGTTCGGTTTTGAATGAACTTCGTTCATTCTGAACCCACTTTTTTTGTGGGCAATGGTTCTTTGAAAACTAAATCGTGCAATGCAAAACACACACAACGCAATCATCTCTATAGATGTGAGCGAGTCTTTATATACACCATACTTGATGAATGGCATCGTCAGATGACCTGAAATCAAATTGGTTAAGTTAGAAAGGGCGCACGGTGAATGCCTTGGCACTAGGAGCCGAAGAAGGACGCGACGAACGGCGAAACGCCTCGGGGAGCTGTAAGTGAGCTTTGATCCGAGGATATCCGAATGGGGGAACCCACCATTTTTAATCGAATGGTACCCGTATCTGAATACATAGGATACGAGGAGGCAGACCCGGGGAACTGAAACATCTAAGTACCCGGAGGAAGAGAAAGAAAAATCGATTTCCTGAGTAGCGGCGAGCGAAACGGAAAGAGCCCAAACCTGAAGGCTTGCCTTCAGGGGTTGTAGGACATTCCATTGGAGTCATAAAGAAACGGAGTAGGTGAAGCATCTGGAAAGATGCGTCAAAGAGGGTAACAACCCCGTAGCCGAAACTTCGTTTCCTCCGGAGTGTATCCTGAGTACGGCGGGACACGTGAAACCCCGTCGGAATCCGGGAGGACCATCTCCCAAGGCTAAATACTACCTAGTGACCGATAGTGAACCAGTACCGTGAGGGAAAGGTGAAAAGCACCCCGGAAGGGGAGTGAAAGAGATCCTGAAACCGTGTGCCTACAACTAGTCAGAGCCCATTAACGGGTGATGGCGTGCCTTTTGTAGAATGAACCGGCGAGTTACGATGTCGTGCAAGGTTAAGCTGATGAGGCGGAGCCGTAGCGAAAGCGAGTCTGAATAGGGCGATTTGAGTACGCCGTCGTAGACCCGAAACCGAGTGATCTACCCATGTCCAGGGTGAAGTTCAGGTAACACTGAATGGAGGCCCGAACCCACGCATGTTGAAAAATGCGGGGATGAGGTGTGGGTAGGGGTGAAATGCCAATCGAACTCGGAAATAGCTGTTCTCCCCGAAATAGCTTTAGGGCTAGCCTCGAGGGAAGAGTCTTGGAGGTAGAGCACTGATTGGACGAGGGGTCCCCACAGGATTACCGAATTCAGTCAAACTCCGAATGCCAAGTACTTATCCTCGGGAGTCAGACTGCGAGTGCTAAGATCCGTAGTCAAGAGGGAAACAGCCCAGACCATCAGCTAAGGTCCCAAAGTATACGTTAAGTGGCAAAGGATGTGGAGTTGCCCAGACAACCAGGATGTTGGCTTAGAAGCAGCCACCATTTAAAGAGTGCGTAATAGCTCACTGGTCGAGTGACTCTGCGCCGAAAATGTAACGGGGCTAAACGTATCACCGAAGCTATGGATGAACACCTTAGGTGTTCGTGGTAGGGGAGCGTTCCAAGGACAGCGAAGCTAGATCGTGAGGACTAGTGGAGTGCTTGGAAGTGAGAATGCCGGTATGAGTAGCGAAAAGAGGGGTGAGAATCCCCTCCGTCGAAAGCCCAAGGTTTCCTGAGGAAGGCTCGTCCGCTCAGGGTCAGTCGGGACCTAAGCCGAGGCTGAAAAGCGTAGGCGATGGACAACAGGTTGATATTCCTGTACCACCTCTCCACCGTTTGAGTAATGGGGGGACGCAGAAAGGTAGGGTGAGCGCGCTGATGGATATGCGCGTCTAAGCTGTTAGGCTGGAAAGTAGGCAAATCCGCTTTCCGTTCGGCTGAGCAGTGATAGCGAGGGAAATTTAGTACCGAAGTCCCTGATCCTCCGCTGCCTAGAAAAGCCTCTAGCGAGGTGGAAGGTGCCCGTACCGCAAACCGACACAGGTAGGCGAGAAGAGAATTCTAAGACGCGCGGGAGAACTCTCGTTAAGGAACTCGGCAAAATGACCCCGTAACTTCGGGAGAAGGGGTGCTCTATTAGGGTGCAAGCCCGAGAGAGCCGCAGTGAAAAGATCCAAGCGACTGTTTAGCAAAAACACAGGTCTCTGCGAAGCCGCAAGGCGAAGTATAGGGGCTGACACCTGCCCGGTGCTGGAAGGTTAAGAGGAGGGGTTATCCTTCGGGAGAAGCTCTGAATTGAAGCCCCAGTAAACGGCGGCCGTAACTATAACGGTCCTAAGGTAGCGAAATTCCTTGTCGGGTAAGTTCCGACCCGCACGAATGGTGTAACGATTTGGATACTGTCTCAACGAGAGACCCGGTGAAATTATAGTACCTGTGAAGATGCAGGTTACCCGCGACAGGACGGAAAGACCCCATGGAGCTTTACTGTAGCCTGATAGTGGATGTTGGTATCGTTTGTACAGGATAGGTAGGAGCCTTTGAAACCGGAGCGCCAGCTTCGGTGGAGGCATTGGTGGGATACTACCCTGACGGTGCTGACATTCTAACCTCGACCCGTGATCCGGGTCAGGGACATTGTCAGGTGGGCAGTTTGACTGGGGCGGTCGCCTCCTAAACAGTAACGGAGGCGCCCAAAGGTTCCCTCAGAATGGTTGGAAATCATTCGAAGAGTGCAAAGGCATAAGGGAGCTTGACTGCGAGACCTACAAGTCGAGCAGGGACGAAAGTCGGGCTTAGTGATCCGGCGGTGCCGAATGGAAGGGCCGTCGCTCAACGGATAAAAGCTACCCTGGGGATAACAGGCTTATCTCCCCCAAGAGTCCATATCGACGGGGAGGTTTGGCACCTCGATGTCGGCTCGTCGCATCCTGGGGCTGAAGTAGGTCCCAAGGGTTGGGCTGTTCGCCCATTAAAGCGGCACGCGAGCTGGGTTCAGAACGTCGTGAGACAGTTCGGTCCCTATCCGTCGCGGGCGCAGGAAATTTGAGAGGAGCTGTCCTTAGTACGAGAGGACCGGGATGGACACACCGCTGGTGTACCAGTTGTTCCGCCAGGAGCATCGCTGGGTAGCTACGTGTGGACGGGATAAGTGCTGAAAGCATCTAAGCATGAAGCCCCCCTCAAGATGAGATTTCCCATGGCGTAAGCCAGTAAGACCCCTTAGAGATGATGAGGTTGATAGGTCTGGAGTGGAAGCGTGGCAACACGTGGAGCGGACAGATACTAATCGGTCGAGGACTTATCCAACATGGTGAAAGACAGTGTGAGTAGCATAGAAACAGGAAGAAGAAGTCACTTCGGTGAATTCCTCCTCCTGTGGGCACGATTTGGTTTTGAGAGAATCTTTCTCAAGATGGACAACAAGCATCAAGTGATTCGAGGACACAAGGATTGGAACGAAGGAGCGTATCTTCATACGTGACGGAGTGACAAGACGAAGTGGACAAAGAAGCGCGCCGATGATTGGCCGTCCAGCATAGTCCGGTAGCAATAGCGAAGAGGTCACACCCGTTCCCATGCCGAACACGGCCGTTAAGCTCTTCTGCGTCAATGGTAGTTGGGGGCTTCCCCCTGCGAGAGTAGAACGTTGCCGGGCACTAAAAAAGAACCCCTTCATCTGATGGTTAACCCATTGGATGAAGGGGTTTTTTGTGTGGATATGGATTGGAGAAGCAAGAGATATCGGAATTGGAGTCAGAGGAAGAAATCGATTCGGATATAGACCGATTAAAAGCAGTAAAGAGAAGGAACAAAGGCAATACCAAGAAACAGGCGAACGTAACCAAGCTAGAGCACCTATTCACCAAGAAACAAGCTTCATTAACAAGAGGAACCGGAGATAAAGCAAGAACAAATCATCTTTTACCCAGCATCAAGCCCCGACACTAAGAAAAACAGCTAGCTAACCAAGAGGCACCCCACACTAGCAAGAGAAAGAACAACGTTAGCAAGAACCTTTTTCATACCACCAAGAGACTTCTCTTCACACCAAGAACCACCTCCCCACACCAAGCCCGAACTCTCCGCACCAAGAGAGAAAGCCCAACAGTAAGAGCTCTGCCCAACCATCTCAAAAGGAATAAACCTATCAAGGTTTAAATCGATTAAATAAACCCTGCAAACCTCTTAACCCGAAAACCAAGGGCAATACCAAGAACCATCAACCCTTAACCAAGCTAGAGCACCCATTCACCAAGAAACGAGCTGCACCTCCAAGAGAAACAAATGAAAAACCAAGACCAATCCTCTTCTTACTAAGCTAGAGCTCCAGACAACCAGAAGAACCCCAAGAAAACCAAGAGCCTCACCTCATCAGCAAGAGAGAACCCAACACTACTAAGACATGGCACACTACACCAAGAAAGAAACGTATTTATCAAGAGCGCCCTCCCAACACCAAGTCCTGCACGACTCATAAAAGGAATAAACCTATTCAGGTTTAGATCTCTTAAATCTCACAACCTCATTCCAAGTCCCACCCCTCTAATTCAAGAGCAAACCTAAAGAACTCCATAATCATATTCCAATTAATTTAATAAATTTGGAAAAAGTATGAATCTATTTGTGAGTTAACACGTATAGGTAGATGACAATCTTTTTGGAGGGGATATTTACATATGAGTTTAGTAGAAAACGAAAGTAAAAAACCATCAATGGTAGGCATTTTTTCTAGTCCAATTGTTCAACTTGAAAGAATTAAGGAAAGACCGTTAGTTTTGATTCCATTATTAGTTGTTTTAGCTATCAGTATCATTGGATCTGCGATTTTAGCGTTTATTCCCGATTACTCAAGCATGACTGAGTTAATGATTCAACAAGGTTCGGCTACTGAAGAAATGATTGAAGTATTAGAAGTGATGAGTAGAGTCATTGTGTTAATAGCGGGTATTTTTACTCCGGTTTTGCTGGCAATTCTACCTGCTTTTATTTTTTGGTTGGTTGCTAAAATTACTGGGAGTATGGTTACGTATAAACAATTAGTCTCACTTATGCTTTATATTAGCTTGATTGCAGCAATCGGTTATTTATTTAATGCGGTAGTAGTCGCTCTATTTAATCTTGAGCCAACAGTTATCGTAACAGGTATTGGGCAGTTTTTTGATTCTATGGAACCTATGTATAGTTTTTATAGTCTAATAGATATATTTACTATTTGGTATGTGATTTTGACAGCTCTTGGTTTGCGTTATGTGGCAGGTTTTAATAATGGGCTCGCTTGGTCCTTACCGATTCTTTATAGTGTGGGATCAGCATTAATAGGTTATCTTAGCACATTAGCAGCTATCTAAACTTTATTAAGGAGTGAGTAGATGAGTAAAAAGAAATTTTTTATCGCCTCTGGTATCATCGTTGCTGTGCTATCGTTTGCTTCAATTGCCATTGTGCAATCACAGTCTCAAAATGTAAGTGGTTCGATTGTAGATGTTGTGAATCCAGTAATTGAACCTCTTAAAACAGAGGTAATGCTTCCTGGGACGGTGAAGTCGGAGCATCGACAATCCATTAGTTTTTCGCCTGACTTAGGAGAGACGTATCAACTTCTTGTAGAAGAGGGGGATGATATTAATGAGGGTGCGGACCTAATTCAATATGATGGAACTCAATCAAAATCAGAGCAAGAGAAAGTAGCTCTACAGATTGAAGCCGGTTACTTACATATAAACTACCTTGAAAAACAAGAAGAAGAGGTAAAGAAACGTGAAAAAGATTTAAAAAAAGAAGTAGGAGAAAAAGAGGCAAAAGAAACAGTTCAAGCCGAAAAGGATCAACTTGAATTTGAACGAAAAAATGCCAATCTAGATTTACGACAGTTGTTACTGCAAAAGGAAGAGTTAGAGGAGCAGAAACAGAAACTTACGATAAAAAGTGAATTGGCTGGTACGGTTTTATCTGCAGAAGAGAATCCTATTGAGCAGAAACCTATTATTGAAATTATAGCCGCGGATCAATTAATTGTTGAAGGTACATTAAGTGAATATGATTCTTTAGTTGTTGAAGAAGATCAGACGGTCGCTATAACCTCAGATGCTCAGCCGGGTGAAGAGTGGACAGGTACTGTAAGCTCCATTGGGTTTATGCCTATTGAAAACGAACTAACGGGTGGTGATGGTGAGCGAACGGAATATCCTGTAACCATTAAACTAGACGATGGAGATATAACTAAATTAAAGCCAGGATATAATTTGATCTTAAGAATTGCAACAGAAGAAAAACAAGCGCTTACTGTTCCAAATTCTGCTGTTTTATCTGAAGAAGGCACGAGTTATGTTCTGATTATTGAAGAAGGGAAAGCGATAAAAAGAGAGGTCACGGTCGGTATACAGTCAGGGTCAAATTCAGAAATTGTAAATGGTCTATCTGAAGAGGTAGATGTGGTTGTTAATCCTTCAGGGGTTAACGAAGGAAATGAAGTGAGTATTAATGATTAAGTTAGAGAAGGTAAACAAGTCCTTTAAAGTGGCCATGGAAGAAACGCCGGTTTTAACAGACATTCATTTAGAAATTACAGAAGGATCTTTTTCAGCGATTATGGGCCCGTCTGGATCCGGTAAATCAACTTTAATGAATGTCATTGGGTGTCTGGATCAGCCAACTACTGGGAGTTATTTTTTAAATGGCGAGAATGTTACGAACTTAGACGATATTCAGCTTGCAAAGCTTCGGAATAAATACATCGGTTTTATTTTTCAGCAGTTTCACTTATTGCCACGATTAACAGCTTTAAAAAACGTTGAGCTACCAATGGTGTATGCAGGAGTTAGTAAAAAAGAGCGTGAAGAACGTGCACGACATGCACTGGAACGGGTTGGTCTTGCTGAACGTGTAAACTACTTACCTAATTCATTATCAGGTGGTCAAAAGCAGCGAGTGGCTATTGCGCGTTCTCTAGTGAATGATCCAACCATTATATTGGCTGATGAACCAACAGGGGCACTTGATACTAAAACCAGTGCTGCGATTATGGAGTTATTGACCGACTTGAATAAAGAAGGCACAACGATTGCCATTGTTACACATGAACCTGAAATAGCTGAATATACGGAGAGAACTATTTTTGTAAGAGATGGACGCTTAGTTGAGTCACTCTAAGTACTCGGGAAAGGAATGAAGAGATGGGTTTTGTAGAGAATATTAGAATGGCTGTCGCCTCTATACGATCACATAAAATGCGTTCTCTCTTAACGATGCTGGGTATCATTATCGGAGTTGCTTCTGTCATTATTGTTGTAGCGATTGGACAAGGTGGAGAAGCGATGCTCAAAGAGCAAATTGTTGGTGAGGGCAATACGAGTGAACTGTATTATGCACCATCAGAGGAGGAATTGCAGAGCAACCCTTCTGCTTGGGAATCTGCATTTAGTACGGAGGATGTTCGCGAACTTGAACTATTAGATGGCGTTTCTAATGTTGTGGCATATAGCATGGAATATGGTTCAGCTTTTTTTCAAAATGAAGAGACAGATACAAATATCTTTGGTGTGAATCAGGCTTATATGGATGTTCAAGGCTTCACCGTTTCTAAAGGGAGTACGTTAAGTGATCAGGATTTTGTTAGCGGTCAAAGAAAGGTGTTAATATCAGAAACTCTGAATGAAGAATTATTTGGTGAGGAATCGTCTATTGGTGAGATCATACGAATTGGTCAGCAGCCAGTTGAGGTAATCGGAGTGCCTGGAACCACCAACAGGACTGTTAGCATTCATGAGTGGAAGTGAAATTTATCTTCCGTCTGAAACTTGGCGGACCATTTATGGAAAAACAGAATATAGCCAATTAACCATTCAGGCAGAAAATCTGGATGACCTCCAAGCAACAGGAGAGTCTGCAGCAGATTATTTGAATAACAAGTACGGGACAGACGAAGCGTATCAAGTTTTGAATATGGAACAAATGGCGGAGGGACTTGGCCAGGTCACACGAATTATGACATTGATTATTGGCGGCATTGCCGGCATCTCTCTATTAGTTGGAGGAATTGGTGTGATGAACATTATGCTGGTTTCTGTGACAGAGCGGACAAGGGAGATCGGTATCCGAAAATCACTTGGTGCAACTAGAGGTCAGATCTTGCAACAGTTCCTAATCGAATCGATTATTTTAACGTTAATAGGTGGCGGTATTGGTATTGCTGGCGGTGCCTTATTGGTAACAATTGTATCGGCTATATTTGGCTTACCTACCTTAGTTTCCATCCCGGTTGTCATTGGTGGTTTACTATTCTCGATGCTAATCGGTATTATCTTTGGCATTATGCCGGCTAACAAGGCTGCAAAGCTTAATCCAATTGATGCATTAAGGTATGAATAAATGATTCTTTCTATTTCATAGGCACATAGACCGGCTTCTGTGAATATATGTAAGGGAGAGTCATTTTAGAGGTTTGGAAAAAGTGGGCTTGGGCGATACTGTTACAAAGGAGTTGGTCTCTAATGAAGAAAACGGGTGTTATACGCGTTCAGATGGGTCAAACCTGTTTAATCTGTGAAACAAGGAAACTGCAAGGTTTTAACCTTTTTAACTCTTTTGTTTGTGAGACTTGCGAGCAAAAAATTGTAACAACAGAGGCAGGGACAGAGGAGTACACAGAATATGTCCATAAAATGCGCGGGATGATGACAGGACACTAGTAAATAAATAGAAGAGACAAGCTGATGATAAACGGCTTGTTTTTTTTGTTTAGAATTGGCTTATCTTACGCTAGAATAGGAGAGACTAGTGAGTACAAAGAGGAGAGAAAAATGACAGAACCTACATTGAACATGCCTCTTGTTCAGGCTATTCAAAGGCATAGCCAAACCAAGCCACATTCGTTTCATGTGCCTGGTCATAAAAACGGATCCATCATTCCTACAGGCCTTGAGGATTTTAAGAATATTCTACATTATGATCTAACGGAGATTGAAGGCATGGACGATTTACATGATCCGACAGGCCCAATAAAAGAAGCACAGCAATTGCTGGCGAAATATTATCAAGCGTCAGAGAGTTTCTTTTTAGTTGGGGGAACCACGGTTGGTAATCTGGCAATGGTGTATGCTTTATGTGAGCCAGGGGATGTGGTATTCGTTCAGAGAAATAGTCATAAGTCTATTCTTCATGCAGTTGAGCTTGCTGGGGTGACGCCGGTTTATTTAGCGTCGGAGGTTGATGAGTCAACAGGCATTGCAATGGGTGTGACAGAAGAAATTCTGCAGGAAGCACTACAAAATTACCCGGAGGCAACGGCCCTCATTATGACATATCCTACGTACTATGGGGTATGCCGCTCCCCTGAAAAGCTTATTCAGCGGGCGCAGCAAGCTGGTTTACTGGTAATGGTGGATGAGGCGCATGGCGCACACTTTGCCATAGGGGAGCCGTTCCCAGTTTCAGCCCTTTCAGTGGGTGCCGATGTGGTTGTGCATTCGGCTCATAAGACTCTTCCGGCGTTAACTATGGGTTCTTATTTACATGTGGGTGAGCGACTGCATGCGAATCAAATAACAAAAATTAAGCGTGCTTTATCGATATTCCAATCGAGTAGTCCTTCGTATTTAATTATGGCTTCTTTGGATGCAGCAAGAGCATACTTGCAGTCTTATACAAACGAGCAATTAACTAGCACTATAGCTTCTATTCAAGCAATTAAAGAAGGTATCAGTCTGATTCCTCAACTTGAGGTCGTGCAGTGGGAAAAAAGCGGGTATTCATATGACCCACTAAAGGTTACAATTAAATCAATATCATCGTTATCCGGGTATCAGCTTCAAGAGCTATTGCACCATGGGGGAATAGACGTAGAAATGGCAGATGAGCAGCATATTTTGCTTGTTATGGGTCTTGAGCCAATGGAAAAAGGGGAGCTATGCTCAGTAAGCTTTCTGGACTATTAGCAACATATCAAGTGAATGAAAATCAGCAACAAAAAGAATCATTCAGACACGTGTCGTCCGAAGAATATATCAAGCATATACATACCTATAAAACGAAACGAATTCGATTTTGGGAAGCAGAAGGTTGGATAGCAGCAGAGGCTGTCATTCCATATCCTCCTGGCATCCCTCTGCTTTATCCAGGGCAACAAATTGATAAAGCAGTGTTGCAGCAGATTGACCAGCTGCAACAAGCAGGTGCGAGATTTCAAGGAATAGATGTTATGGAAAATGGGATTTGTGTGGCAGAGCTGGAGGATAGAATATGAATAAAGGATGGTTTATTACATTTGAGGGTGGAGAAGGTGCAGGAAAAACCACTGTAATCTCGAATGTAGAACAAAGGTTAAATCAAATAGGGCTTGATACATTGAGAACAAGAGAGCCAGGCGGAATTAAGATTGCTGAGAAAATCCGGACCGTGATTTTAGATGTAGAACATACTGAGATGGACGGCCGTACGGAAGCGCTCCTTTATGCAGCTGCGAGAAGACAGCATTTAGTTGAAAAGGTCATTCCGGCAATTGAGGCAAATAAGGTCGTTTTGTGTGATCGATTCATTGATAGTAGCTTAGCGTATCAAGGGTATGCAAGAGGTTTAGGCATTGACGAGGTTCTCTCAATCAATGAATTTGCGATAGAAGGACACATGCCAGACCTAACAATTTATTTTGATGTGGATCCAGAAGTTGGGCTCTCGAGAATTCAACGTGATCAAGACAGAGAATTAAACAGGCTTGACCAAGAAAAACTCGAGTTTCATCATCTTGTAAAAGAAGGGTACGCCCGTGTGAAGAATCGTTATCCAAATCGCATTCGAACAGTGGATGCTAATCAATCAATTGAAACCGTCACTGAAGAAGTGATTCGTGTGATTCAATCACAAATACGTTATAATAAAGATAAGTAAAAGAAGGAGTGGATGAGAGTGAAACTAATCATTGCGGTCGTACAAGATAAGGACAGCGCACGGCTATCAGACGCTCTTGTTAAAGCAGATTTTCGAGCTACGAAGCTTTCTAGTACTGGTGGATTTTTAAAAGCGGGAAATACAACGTTTTTAATAGGTATAGAAGATGATAAGGTCAAGGAACTAATGGAAATTATAAAGGAAAATTGTAAGAGCCGTGACCAGCTTGTAGCCCCTATATCGCCTATGGGTGGGAACGCCGATTCTTATGTACCTTACCCAGTAGAAGTACAGGTTGGTGGAGCAACGGTCTTTACTCTACCTGTTGAAGAATTTGAACAGTTCTAATGGATAATGGTAAGGACGTGTGAACATGACAACTTGGAATGATCTACAACAAACACAGCCAAGAGTCGTTCCATTTATGATAAAAAGCCTTGAAAAGGATCGACTTTCTCATGCTTATATTTTTGCAGGAGAGTCTGGTACTGGGAAAAGAGAAATAGCTCTTCAGCTGACGAAGAGCTATTTTTGTAGAGAGCGTAATGGAGCGGAGCCTTGTGGTCACTGTGTGGATTGCAAACGAATTGAAAAAGGCAATCATCCAGATGTGCATATAGTTGAGCCCGATGGAGCCTCAATTAAAAAGCATCAGGTGGAATTTCTGCAGAAGGAATTCACCTATCGAGGCATGGAATCTTCCCATAAAATATATATGATTACAGAAGCAGATAAGATGACGGCAAGTGCTGCAAATAGTTTGCTTAAGTTTTTAGAGGAACCGGAATCACCAACACTTGCGATTTTATTAACGGAAAGAGAGTCTTCCTTATTGCCAACCGTTCGTTCAAGAAGTCAACAAATCTCGTTTCAGCCGTTGTCAAAATCTGTATTTGCCGAGAAGCTTCAAGAATTAGGGGTCTCTCGAATGCATTCTTTGGTGCTTGCAGAAATTACGACAAACTTAGACCATGCTAACCTTTTAAATGAAGCAGAATGGATTGCACAAGCCCGAAGCGTAGTGATACAATTGATGGGAGAGCTTTATCTTAGACCGAATCAGGTTCTGCTTACGTTGCAGGATAAGTGGCTTCCATTAAGTAAAGAGAAAGTTCACCAGGAAGCTGGTCTTGATATGATTCTCTTATGGTTAAGAGACCTTTTATATATACAAACGGGTAAATCAGATACACTCGTTTTTCCAGATCAACAAGATCAATATGAACAACTCGCGCTCTCCATCTCACAGCAACAGAATGTTGAGCATCTGTCTGGCGTGTTGGAAGCAAAACGTCATCTGAAGGCTAACATGAATTATCAGCTTGTCATGGAGAAGCTGTTGCTCAGCATACAGGGGGTATAGACGTTGCATCAAGTTGTAGGCGTTCGCTTCAAAAAAGCGGGCAAAATCTATTACTTCTCCCCAGGGGAATTTAAGTTAGATTTGGGTGAAGCAGTAATCGTTGAAACGTCACGAGGAATAGAGTTTGGAAAAGTTGTGATTGCTGAGAAGCAAGTGAATGAAAATGACGTTGTCCTCCCATTAAAACAAGTCATTCGACTGGCGACGGCTAAGGATAAACTGACCGTAACGGAGAATGAAGAGGAAGCGCTTCAGGCTTTTGAGGTATGCTCGGAAAAGATCGCAGAACATCAGCTTGATATGAAGTTGGTTGATGTCGAATATACATTTGATCGAAATAAAGTTCTGTTCTATTTTACAGCGGATGGACGGATTGATTTCCGTGAATTAGTAAAAGACTTAGCTGCTGTTTTCCGGACAAGAATTGAGTTAAGACAAATTGGCGTGCGTGATGAAGCCAAAATGCTTGGTGGAATTGGTCCTTGTGGACGTGTGCTTTGCTGCTCTTCATTCCTTGGTGATTTTGAGCCAGTTTCCATTAAAATGGCGAAAGATCAGAACCTTTCCTTAAATCCGGCGAAGATATCAGGCCTTTGTGGACGATTGATGTGTTGCTTGAAGTATGAAAATGACACATATGAAGAAGCTAAGAAGGAACTTCCTGATGTTGGAAGAAGTATTATGACACCAGATGGAAAAGGTAAGGTTATCGGATTAAATTTGTTAGAGCGTCTTGTACAGGTTTCATTGAACGAAGGAGATCAGGTACTTGAATTTACTCTAGAAGAACTGAACGGAACACGGGCTGTATCGGCTGAATCCGCAGAATGATGGGGTGGAAACGTGGATAAGAAGGCAATCTTTAAGAAGGTTAGCCAGATGGAGGAGGGTATTGGACAACTTCACCAGGAATTAAGCGGACTAAAAGAACAGTTGGCTTATCTAGTGGAAGAGAACCATTACCTCCAGATCGAGAATAAGAACTTAAGAGAGCGTTTTGATTGGGAAACGCAGCAGGATGAGAAACAAGTTCCTGCAGAGAACAAAAGCAAGCCAACGATTGGAGAAGGACATGACAATTTAGCTCGTCTCTATCAGGAAGGTTTTCATATCTGTAACACTCATTATGGAAGCTTACGAGCTGATGGTGAAGATTGCTTATTTTGTCTGTCATTTCTGCATCAAAAGAAATAATACATGCCTCCACCCGATTGTGAGGTCAACCCGTCAGAGTATGGTGGGTTGACCTCTTTTTTAGTATGATGGCAAAAGGGGTTGTACGATGAATCTATTAGAAAATGAACGTCTTGATTATATACCGGGAACTCCGTACTCTATTATTCAAAGTAGAGAGGTATTCTCTTTTTCAATGGACGCGGTACTGCTTGGACGATTTGTCCGTGTCCCTATCCAAAAAGGTCGAATAATCGATCTTTGTAGTGGTAATGGCATCATTGGACTTGTGTTAAGTGAAAGAAGTAAAGCCGATATTACGTCCGTCGAATTGCAGGAACGACTGCATGATATGGCGACGCGCTCGGTTTTGTATAATAGTAAACAAAAGCAAATTCTCTCTTTGCAAGCAGATGTAAACAACCTTCCGCCTTCAATTGAAGCAGGATCCTATGATGTAGTTACATGTAACCCTCCGTACTTTAAAGCAAATGAACAATCGGATCAGAATCATAATCCCCATTATACTATTGCAAGGCACGAAGTTCACTGCACGCTTCAAGATATCATTCGCACGGCATCCATTTTGGTTAAACAAAAGGGAAAAGTAGCTCTTGTGCACAGACCTGAACGATTAACGGACATGATTGATTTAATGAGACAATATCGCATTGAGCCAAAACGGTTACAACTAATCCAGCCTAATCAACATAAGGATGCGAATATGGTATTGTTAGAGGGGATAAAAGACGGAAAATCTGGGCTAACCTGCCTGCCTTCTTTATGTGTATACGGGCAAGATGGGGTGTATACAGATGCCTTTCGGGAGGTTTATGAACAAAAATGACCGATTTACATTATGTGTATATTCTTAAGTGCCGAGATAACACTTGGTATACGGGCTACACTAATAATCTAGAAAAACGACTTCAAAAGCACACAGAAGGAAAAGGGGCAAAATATACAAGAGGAAGAGGCCCATTTACGTTAATGTGGTCAGAAGAGTGTGCAACAAAAAAAGAAGCGATGCAACTCGAATACGCGCTAAAAAGAAAATCACGATTAAAAAAAGAAGAATATGTGAGGCAAAGAAAGGAGAAGTCAGATGCAGCAACAGATCAGTTATCAAACGAATCCTGATAAAGGAGTCTTGTACTTAGTACCAACCCCAATCGGAAATTTGGAGGATATGACCTTTCGCGCTGTTCGTATATTAAACGAAGTCGACGTTATTGCAGCTGAAGACACACGACAAACTCGAAAGCTTTGCAGTCACTTTGATATTCATACCCCTCTTACCAGATATGATGAACATACAAAAGAAAAGGTTGGGGCTCACCTCATTAAGCAAATCAAAGATGGTAAATCACTTGCTCTAGTTAGTGATGCAGGCATGCCTGCAATATCTGATCCTGGACAAGAAATTGTGAAATTGGCTATTTCCGAGGAAATAGCGGTGATTGTATTGCCTGGTGCAAATGCAGCATTGACTGCACTTGTTGCCTCTGGTTTATCAACGAATCAATTTTATTATTATGGCTTTTTACCACGTCAAAAAAAGGCACGTGCAGAAGAACTAAAGCAGATTTCGTCAATTAATGCATCGCTGATCTTTTACGAATCTCCTCACCGTATTAAAGAAACCTTATCTGCGATATATGAGGTACTTGGCAATCGGCAAATAAGTATTGGTCGAGAGCTCACGAAGAAATTTGAAGAATATCAAAGAGGAACTGTTGAAGAGTCATTAAGCTGGGTAGAAACGGGCATCATTAAAGGTGAGTTTGTAATAGTTGTTGATGGAACAACAGAACAACAACAAGAAGAAAAGTGGTGGACCGAACTTGCCATTAATCAGCATGTAGAGCACTATGTTTCGCTTGGACTTTCATCTAAAGAAGCAATTAAACAAGTGGCAACAGAGCGTGAAGTGCAAAAACGAGACGTCTATCAATCGTATCATCTGGATGAATAGGGGCATTATTTGATTTTATAAGCTGATTTTCCCATTATGCTAACTAGGGGAAATCAGCTTTTTCTATGTTAAGATGAATGATTAGTAGGCATAAAAAATAGACTCCATAGAAAAGGAGTCTACTAGATAAATTATTTGTTATTAGCAACGTAATCTTGAAGAGATTTAAGGATATCTTCAGCACCTTGAGGGCTAAGAATGATTTTACCGTTTGCAATAGAAAGGTTATCATCAGAAACCTCTCCAGTAATTTGACAAGTCATGTTTGGCTTATATTTCTTTAAGATGATGCGCTCGTTATCAACATAGATTTCAAGAGCGTCCTTCTCAGCGATATCTAATGTGCGACGAAGCTCGATTGGAATAACTACCCGTCCTAATTCGTCAACCTTACGTACAATACCTGTAGATTTCATGCTATATATTCTCCTCTCGAGTATACGAGACCTCACCGATATTAGGAAATTATGAATCTAATAGGGTAAGAACTCATGATTTATTTGTGTCATAATTCGACATTTTACATCTACACTAAGAATACCAAGGTTTCCAAATCAAGTCAAATGTTTTTTTAGAAAAAGTTTAGAATTTGTTCTGCTTAATGATTGGGAAAAAACATAGTATATTTATTTATAGTAAATAAAAGGATATTAGTGTTTTCTAGTAATTATCGAATTAATCTTCTATACCCTGATACAATAGGTATTAATCATTTTTGTTGGATGTATAGGTAACTAGTAAAAAGGATGTGTTTAGAATGGATATCGAACACGAATTAGTGGAGAAATTAAAAAATGTAGGAGAAAAGCTTCGTAGTAGCTATGATCAGGGTCATACTAATAACGACATTATTCGACAAAAACTCGAAAAATGTCAGTCGGTTTTTCGACAAATGCAGTCGTTAACTAAGGAGAATCTTGCAGAATTACTTGATAAGAAAGAGATTGCTGGAGTAGATGGCTCGGTTAATCAGACAAAAGGTGAGCCACCGCATGTTATTTACTTCTTTCAATCTCTCGCAAAAACCACTACTGGTCACGGGGTGAGAAAATCAGATGTATATGTGCCGCTCTTAGATGATACAGACGATGAGGAAGCTGTCCAACCTCTTAAATGGCGATCACATTTGCTATCAAAGCTTGAGCTTCAGGCTGCTCAACAATTAATAGAAGAAAGAGAGCTTTCTTTTTTATTAATGGATGGTGCTCTCTATCATTACCGGATTGATGCAGAGGAAGATTGGGAGAAACTTAGACAAATGGCATTGGATAAAGGTGTACTTCTTGTTGGCGTTTCCGAGGAAATTACAACGGAGAATCTAGTGAAGCTAGATGCGTTCTCAGATTACGCAAACAAACCGTATTGTTATGATCGAGATTTGCTTTTTGGTGTCCTGAAAAAAGGAGAAAGCATTTATATAGAAGAAATTCAACATAAAGCAGGGTTACAATCAGTCTGGACAAGGTTTGGAGCAGCGCCTCAGATTACAGGATTTGATATGCTAGAGGAGCAAGCATATCGTAGGGAAGAGATATCCGATCTTCTATTCACCCTAACACCAAAAGATGGAAGAGGCATTCCGCTTTGGCTTGATTATGTAGATCGTGATATTCGGATAACGGACAAGCTGGTTGAAGGATTATTAGAGCAGTATCTTGATGCAGAAACTAGGCATCGGTTCTTTACACGAAAACGTAGTGATAGACCGTATTAATAGATAATAGGAGATGATCTAGATGCAGATTGTGGGTGTAACGACACAGCATGAGGTGTACGTGGCTTCAAAAACTCATAAGTTTAGAATGAATGAGCTTGGTTGTACTTGAAGATGAAGACTTGCATGATCCTAAAGGAGAGGTTGTTGAAACCTTCTCTTACAATCGCTACATTCCAATGGGTTTTGACAAAGGGCTAGCTGATCAAAGCGTGCTCGAAACATTAGAGCAAATTGGGTATGACATTGGTGCAGATGATATTCATATAGCAAAGGTCCGTTTATTTGAAGAGGCCGTGCAGCCAATTCAAACAGGAGCTACTGTTCGACATCCAGCATTTGAGGAAATAAAAGATCTACTCGTCACGACCACTGCTCGTGATGGCATGGTACTTGGAGAAATTAAGTCAACCGATTTTATTGCGCCTTCTCTGCCACAGGAATTAGATGGCTTATTGCATATGCAGGAGCAAGGTGTACTTCGTAAACAAAATGGTGTGCCTTTTATCTTTGATATTCGTGCGATGCAGCAGTATCCGCACATTGGTGTGTTTGGTGGATCTGGATCTGGTAAGTCATTTGGGTTACGAGTCATGTTAGAAGAGCTGATGAAGCTTAAGATTCCGACACTGGTATTCGATCCACACTTTGAAATGAACTTTTCAGCTAAATCAGAGGGTGTGGAGGATGCTCCTGGTTACGCGGATCAATACGATGTTGTGCAAATAGGACGCGATGTGGGTGTAGATTTCTCTGCCCTTTCGACAAGAGATGTGGAGCGACTGCTCTCAGCATCCGGGTCCCTAACGGAGTCCATGGTTAATGTCATTCAAAGCATACATAAAAGGCGGGACAGCTATCAGTCTTTTAGTGATCGTGTAGCTAATCTGTCTGAGGCCCTTGAGATGGGTAAGCAAAAAGTCGAGGGCATGCTGCATGATGGGGGGATGTCGAGAGACGAAATCAGTCGTTTTAGCACATTTAAATCGTTGCTTGATCAATATGGAAGCTTACCGCTATCCTCGATAAAAGGTATTCAATGGCGGGCAAATCGTCTTCATCAGGCGGGTTTATTTCAGCAAAACATTCGTGCAATTGAAACGAGTATTCATCAAGGCAAACTAGTGGTGATACAAGGCGCAGTTTGGCTGCTTCAGGTATTTTCAAGCTATGTGATTGGCTCATTATACGGTCAAAGGCGTGCCTATCGTGATGCAAAGCTTCAACAGGAGCAGGGGCAATTTTTCCCGCCGTTTGTTGTGGTGACAGATGAAGCCCACAACTTTGCGCCAAAAGGTTACGATGCTCCGGCCAAATCGGTGTTAAAAGAGATTGCGCAAGAGGGAAGAAAATATGGGGTGTTTTTGATATTTGCTACGCAGCGTCCTACGCTACTCGATGAGACAATTACGGCGCAGCTTAACTCTAAATTTGTATTCAGGACGGTACGGGGAACGGATATTCAAACAATTAAAGAAGAAACAGATTTAACATATGAGGAAGGGAAACGGTTGCCGTACCTGCGGTCTGGAGATGTGTTTGTTTCTTCTGCTATAATCGGGCGGACGATGGCTGTACGGATCCGGATGGCACACTCTACAAGCCCGCATACGTTAAATCCATTTGATGAGCTTCAGCAGATGAATGCACAGGGAGATGAGGTTGTGCTTGAGGCGCTTTATCCTCACTTGCCGTTGTCTGAAATGAGTTTAGTGAAGGAATTGACACAGTTAAATCGTGATGCAGCAAAAAGTTGGGATGTATCAACGTGGAAACAGGAGCTTGAGCGATTATGTAGAGATGAGTTGCTGGTTAAGCAAAAGACGCCGTTTGCTACGCTTTATGACCGCGCTTGACACAGTTAGGGTTGTTTCGGTATATTCAAGGATATACTGATTTATATATTCATTCCAATGAACGGATAAGTACACGACACAGATTCACACAGAGAGCTTGGGGGAGCTGAAAACCAGTTGAGGATGTTAGTGGAATATGGTCCTGGAGGATTCTGTCTTCGAGTGGTGATTCTGCCATAAGGGGAGAGCGTAGCTGGCGATAACAGATAAGTCATGATGACTTTACGAGCCCTTCTGCTGTGAAGCGAGGGGGAACTTGGGTGGTACCACGTGAGCACAGCTCTCGTCCCGATTACGGACGAGGGCTTTTTTATATGGAAAAATGACTGAAGGAGGGCACACCATGCCTGAAGAAAAGAACAGCTTTTATATCACAACCCCGATTTATTACCCAAGTGGCAAATTGCATATTGGTCACACGTATACAACAGTAGCAGGAGATGCAATGGCTCGTTACAAACGCCTGCGCGGTTACGAGGTCCGCTATCTAACAGGCACAGATGAGCATGGACAAAAGATCGAGAAGAAAGCGGCAGAGGAAGGCCTGACACCGCTGCAATTTACAGACAAAATGGTTGAACCGATTAAGGCACTCTGGGAAAAGCTTGATATTTCTTATGATGATTTTATTCGGACAACAGAAGATCGACATAAGGACGTTGTTGAAAAAATATTTGAGCAACTGCTTAAACAGGATGATATTTACCTTGGTGAATATGAGGGCTTGGTACTCAGTTTCAGATGAAACTTTTTATAATGAGCGCGACCTTGTTGATGCAACAAAAGATGAGCAAGGCATTGTAACAGGTGGAAAAAGTCCCGATTCAGGTCATCCAGTTGAAAAGGTACGCGAGCAATCCTACTTTTTCCGGATGAGTAAGTATGCCGATCGTCTGCTTGCTCATTACGAGGCGAACCCTGATTTTATCCAACCGGTTTCACGCAAAAATGAAATGGTGAATAACTTTATCAAACCAGGACTTGAGGATTTAGCCGTATCTCGTACAACTTTTAGTTGGGGTGTGAAGGTTCCGAGTAATCCAAAACATGTGGTTTATGTGTGGATTGATGCATTAGCAAACTACATTACCGCTCTTGGATATAGATCGGATGATGATTCCCTGTACCAAAAATACTGGCCAGCGAGTGTTCATTTAGTAGGTAAGGATATTCTACGCTTCCATACGATCTATTGGCCAATTATGTTGATGGCGCTGGATGTACCACTACCGAAAAAAGTGTTTGGACACGGTTGGTTTTTAACTAAGGACGGCAAGATGTCCAAATCAAAAGGTAATGTTGTAAATCCAGTACCATTAATTGATCGCTATGGTTTAGATGCGATTCGTTACTATCTGCTGCGTGAAGTGCCATTTGGCTCGGATGGTGTCTTTACACCTGAAGCGTTTGTTGAGCGCGTGAATTATGATCTTGCAAATGATTTAGGGAATCTCCTTAATCGAACAGTGGCAATGATTCAAAAGTATTTTGATGGGGAGATTCCGGCTTATGTGAAAAACGGTACGCCATTTGATGAGGATCTGCTTGATCTTGTTGGGGCTACAGTGACAAAAGTAGAGAATGCGATGGAAGAAATGGAATTCTCGATTGCGTTAACAGCAATCTGGCAGCTAGTCAGCCGTACGAATAAATACATTGATGAAACACAGCCGTGGACTTTGGCGAAGGATGAAGGGGAGAGAGAACGCCTGGGCACCGTGATGTACCATTTAGCGGAGTCACTACGTATTATCTCTGTGTTAATCCAACCGTTTATGACAAAAACACCGGATAAAATCTGGTCGCAATTAGGTGTGGAACAGACTATTACAACATGGGATTCCACAGCCGAATTTGGACAAATTCCAGCCGGAACAAAGGTTGGTAAAGGTGAACCGATCTTCCCTCGTTTGGATGTAGCAGAAGAGGTTGCTCACATTGTTGAATTAATGGGTGGGAAGGTAAAAGAGGAAGAAGAGCCAGAAGAAATTGAAGATGAGAATCAAATTACGATTGAAGACTTCTCAAAAGTAGAGTTACGTGTGGCGGAAGTAACATCTGCTGAGCCAGTTGAAGGAGCCGATCGTCTGCTTAAGATTCAGCTTGATTTAGGCTATGAGCAACGTCAAGTTGTATCCGGTATCGCAAAATTTTACAAACCAGAAGACCTAGTTGGTAAAAAGGTCATCTGTGTCGCAAATCTAAAACCAGTGAAACTGCGTGGAGAATTGTCACAAGGTATGATCCTAGCAGGCACTAAAGGTAAAAAGCTTCAGTTAGCTACTATTGATGGAGCACTTCCAAATGGAGCTCAAGTAAAATAAAGAAAAGCAGTACTGCGTCATTGTAGCGCAGTACTGCTTTTTTACTCTTGAATGTATTTTTTTGTAATCCGGACTCGATTGACTTTTCTAGTATCTGCTTCAAGAATTTCAAATTCAAGATCTTGAAGATATATTTTTTCTCCTACACTCGGTAAATCACCAGAATGATGAATTAAAAAGCCAGCAAGGTTATCCTCGTCCTCAGGGATATGGGTGTGAAAGATAAGGTTTAGTCGACGAATTGAGATCTTTCCATCACATATGATTTGGGTATCTGTATGTTCTTCCACAAGAACATCATCTATATCTGTCTCATCTTCAATGTCTTGACCGATAATGGCTTCAATTAGATCCTCGTGAGTGATGATTCCTTCAGTACCACCGTACTCATCAAGAACGATCGCAATATGTTTTTTCTCCTGAATCATTCGTTGAAACACCACGTTGACCTGGTGGAACTCATAAACAAATAAAGGATCTAGATCTGCGATGTCTCTTATTTTCTTTTGAGGACTTTTCAGCCAGTTGAGTACAAATTTCGTATGGAAAACGCCGATAATCTGATCGAGGCTTTCTTCATAGATTGGATATCTTGAATACTGATTATCAGATAGAATCTCTTGAGCTTCTTCAAACGTCATCTCTGCAGGTATGCCTCTTATATCAATACGTGGCGTTTGTAAGACATCCGCTACGTTCAATTGTTGAAAATCAAGCATACTTTTTAAACGATAAACCTCATCTTGCTCGAATGTACCTTCTGTTTCTCCAATATCAAACATTGCTCGCATTTCGTCCTTTGAGAAAGAAACTTGATCTGCATTTTTTTGACCAAGTAATGTAATAACCATTCGAGTGAAAGCGTTTAGAAAAAATGTTATGGGTTTTAATATAATTAGCTGTAGACGGATAATCGGAAAAACCAAATAAGCTATTCGTTCAGGGAAGGCTGCAGCTATAGACTTAGGCAGTACCTCTGAAAAAATAATAAGACAAACAGTTAGTATACCAGTGGCAATCGCAACATTTACTCCATAGTCTAAAGCAACAATAGTAACGAGAGAAGGAAGTATAATGTTTGGTATGTTATTGGAAACAAGAATTCCAGGAATAAATTCGTCAGCATTTGTGACCAATTTTAAAAGCTGTTCAGATTTTTTATCGCCATTGGCTGCTTTACTTTGCAGTCTAACCTTATTCGTAGCTGTTAAAGCTGTTTCGCTTCCTGAAAAGAAAAATGAAGCAAAAAAACAAAGTACTATCGCAATGATCAAATGTGTTCCCTCCAGTTTAGTCTACACAAATAAATGAGTAGACAGTTAAACATATCATATAATTGCTATGTGGCAAGGTCAAGGAAGTGGATGCTCCAAGCTTTTATAATCATAAAGAACCCCCTATTAAGAAGAAATAGGGGGTTCAACACTATACAATTAAAACTCTTCATAAACAGCTTGGGTCTTGGTCGTGAATCCTTCCATCTGGTCGAGTGAGTTTACTGATGATTTGCATGTCTTCATCAGATAAAGAGAAGTCAAATACAGATAGATTTTCGAGCTGACGGCCGGCTGAAGATGCTTTAGGGAGAGGCAGTGCTCCTAGCTGGATATGCCAACGCAAGATAATTTGCGGAATCGATTTTCCGTGAGCCGCAGCAATGGTCTGAATATCTTTATTCTCAAGCACATTGCTTGCTCGGCCAAGAGGGCTCCATGATTCCGTAATGATGCCGTGCTCTTGATCAAAGGAACGTTGCTTTTCTTGTGAAAAATGAGGATGTAGTTCCACTTGATTAATACTTGGTGTCACGCCGGTCTCTTGAATGATTTTTTCTAGATGTTCGGGTAGAAAGTTTGATACTCCAATTGAACGAATTAACCCCCATTTTTGGGCATCAACCAAAGCTTGCCATGCTTCTACAAATCGTTCTTGCGATGGATTTGGCCAATGAATTAGGTAAAGGTCATAATAATCTAAGTCTGTTCGTAATAGGGATTCTTGAATCGTAGACACGGCTTTTTTATAGCTATGATGTCTGCCGGGAAGTTTAGAGGTAATTCGCAATTGCTCTCGTGGAACCGTACTTCTTTTAATGGCTGCACCAACAGCCCCTTCATTTTCATAATTAAAGGCAGAATCAATCAGTCGGTACCCGATATCAATGGCGCTTGAAATGATATGAACACCTGCTGTTCCTTTAATATTGGCTGTTCCAAATCCGATAGCCGGAACTGTTAAGCCATCATTTAACGTTCTAGTGGGAATGGAGTTTGTCATGGTATGGCTCCTTTCGAAAGTTAGATATAAGAAACTATACCCTGTTATTAGAAATCTTATTACATTGAATTAAAAGTGGCATTGACTTGTCTATCTTTGGCAGAACTTAGACGCCGTCAAAAATGATCAAGTATATTATGTGAACGATGAGCCATTGTTTGTCTACACGTCGCTTGCTATCAAAAAATCGTTAGAAGAAATTACTGATGTGTTAGTCAAATAACAGAAGAAATAAAACGACGAACAATCCTAAATAGGACCATTCGTCGTTTTTTACTTTTATCTGTACCCTATTCTATTCATTATTTTGAGGAGTGTCAGCCGCTTTAATATCCTCTATAGCCTTCTGCGCTAACTTCGAAATGGTCATGTCATCCATTGGTGGGTTGTGCAAACCGGCGCGCACATCGCGATAGTGGCGTTGCAGTGGGCAGGCAAGCTCTAAACTTTTAGAGCCAACAATTCGCATCGCTTTATCTACTACTTGGATACTATTATTTACGACGGTGTGTTTAACCACACCGATTTCGTTGTTGATCAAAGGTCGGGTTAACTCGTTATCGTATGCTCTGGTGACCGAATAGATGATGTGGCGTGACTGCATCATCAGTAAATCGATTTCACCAATTGCTGTTTGCACATTTGGAAGGTCACTAATCGTGCCAGAGATACTATTAGGTGAATGCTTAGTCGCGTATGCAACGGCATAGTCGCGTGCAGCTTGGGCGATGCCAAGGTAATTAGCGGGAATGTGCGTCATCCATGCATTCACGTTACTTCCTCTTGGACCGTTGTTGACTTCTACTAAATAGAAATCATCTACTTTTACATCCTTTAAGATGAGATCATGACTCTCGGTACTTCGCATGCCTACCATATTCCAGTTCTCCCGAATGGAGATGCCTTCTGTATCACGGTGGATTAAAAAGAACCCCACAGCTTGTTTCTCTTCAATCCATACACCTGTAAGGTAATAGGTGAGATATGGAGACATTGTAGTGAATGTTTTTTCTCCATTAATAACCCAAGTATCACCAGAACGAACCGCTTGTGTACCTGGACGTCCGCCTCGAGTAGGGCTACCAGTTTGTGCTTCGCTGACTGCGCGATTTACTAGAGCACCTTTTTTCACTTCTTCAGCAAAAAAGGATAGCTGCTCTTCCGTCCATAATCTCTTCTCATAGATTTCGCCCACAACCCCTTGGTGCCAGCTGATAGAAAGGGCAGTAGCTCCATCCATACTTCCGAGTGTTTCTTGAAAAAGAACTAAATCAGAGGTAGAGAGACCACTGCCTCCATACGATGTTGGTAATGCGAGTGATGTATAACCTAACTTTACTAATGCTTCTATATTATTTATTGGGAACTGACCATTTTCGTCATTTTTTCTGGCGGATTGTTCAATTTGAGTTCGGAGTTGTTCGAGTTTAGCTAACCAGACTTTTTGGAATTCGTTTGTTGCGAATAGTGCTGTTGACAAGGCCATTCATCTCCTCTATTAAAATACACGTTCCTGTATACCCGTATTTTAACATGATCAGACAGATAAATCGCACTTAACGGATAAGGATTTAGGTAGTAAGTGATATGAAGTGATTAGACCGATTTTTCCCAAACAATTTTTAGACCTTCGTTTTCTTCAACTTTCATACGATATTCAGACATGTTATCTGGAAGGGGTGGGGTGACAATAAATTTGTAGGATCTATGTCCTGAATTCCCACCACCATCAGATTGACGTACCTTATAATGAGGACCAAAAGACATGTTCATGGTGAAAAACTTAAACGGTATATCAGCCGGATCATCGTTGCTATAATCCCAATCAAGGTTAAGATTAATGACACTTGCATTCTGAAATTGGCGTACATATGTCACAGAGAACAAAACATTGTTGATATCTTCTACTTGCATCACCGTAACATGTTTTCTAAAACCTTCGGGAACGATCTCTGGTAAATAACTCTCTTCGTTATATGCATTGCTGAAAAGAGCCTGAAGAAACCTTTCAACTAAACCATATTTTTCAGACCAATTCGATATAAGCTCTAATGGAGGATATCCTGGATTGCCATTAGATACATTCTTCCGTTTCTCTAACAAAGAACAAATTTCCTCATCAATTCCTGCAGCTCTGTCATCATAATAATCGGTTGGCTTTTTATAGCTCATGATTACCTCCTGATAATTTGGTTTATGACTTCCATTTTATCACTTATCTAGAAGTTGTGGTGGGTTGTATTTGCAGGTTATCCTTGTTTTTTTAAATACGTATTTGTGCTTTTTGAACATATAAAGAAACCCCGATCACTTGCATCTACGTTCACATAAGCGGTAAGATTCTTTGCATAGATGGAAGGATTGGAGGGTTTTTGATGTTATTTGATACACATGTGCATTTGAATGCGGACCAGTTTGAAGAAGACTTGGAGCAGGTGATTGCTAGAGCTAAAGATGCTGGCGTAGAGCGTATGGTTGTAGTTGGTTTTGATGAAAAAACGATAAATAAAGCGATTGAATTAGTTGAGACATATGACTTTTTATATGCAGCTGTTGGCTTGGCATCCAGTTGACGCTATTGATATGACTGATGAACACTTAGTGTGGCTTGGAAGAGCTTGCAGCTCATCCAAAGGTAGTAGCACTAGGTGAAATGGGTCTTGATTATCATTGGGATAAGTCGCCTAAAGATATTCAAAAAGAAGTTTTTATTAAGCAAATCCACTTAGCTAAGAAGGTAAATCTTCCTATAATCATTCATAATCGTGATGCGGATAAAGATATTGTTGAGATTCTGGAGGCTGAAGGCGCTAAAGACGTTGGTGGAATTATGCATTGCTTTGGAGGCAGTGTAGAAATTGCTGATCGTTGTCTAAAAATGAATTTCTATATTTCATTAGGTGGTCCGGTTACGTTTAAAAATGCAAAGCGGCCAAAAGAAGTAGCAAAACATGTACCTATGGACAGGCTTCTAATTGAAACGGATTGTCCTTATCTTGCTCCTCATCCAAATCGTGGGAAGAGGAATGAGCCAGGTTACGTAAAATTAGTTGCGGAAGAAATTGCAGCGCTACGTGAGATGAGCTACGAGGATGTTGCGCGTCAAACGACTCAAAACGCAGATGTGTTATTTAGGCTAGCTTAATAACAGATCAAGTATCAGCGAGCGTAGATATTTACACAGAATAGACCTTGAGAAGAGCCTAATTTAGTAGGCTTTTTTCTATTTATGCACAAAATATTTCGACACCAATTTACAATGCTTTGGACAACTCTTGTTGATTCGTTTTTGTTCTACAGCAACTAACTCGGACATATGGCTAAGTGTCGAGAGAATTATCTTTTCTTTTAGAAAATGTCAAGAGATAATAAGGGCATTCTTGGTGGTAAAAATGAATTTTTTCTAAAGTTTATTTGACAAGAGGGGGGACAATCGATATACTTCATAGCGTTAAGAGGAGGAATGTATACATATGGAAGCGACAAAGACATATAGGCTTCTTTTGGATAATGTTTCTAATCATAAGTACCTCATTTCGATCATTGGCTTTGTGATTGCATTAGCTGCTGTTTTTTATGCGGTTTTTGAAATGACAAAAAATACTGTTACAGTTAGCATCGATGGGAACGAAGAAGTTATTCTTTCAACCCACGCTGAAACCATAGCCGATTTATTTGCCGAGGAAGATTGGGATACAAACCAACATGATTTGATAGAACCGTCGTTGGATACGCCAATTGACGAAGATAAACAGGTTCTTTGGAAACAAGCAAAAGAAGTAGCCGTTACAATTGACGGAGAGACAGAAGATGTTTGGACAACGCAAGAGAATGTCAGTGGATTACTCGACGAATTATCGATTGAGTATAAAGAACAAGATGAGCTAGAGCCTAATGCAGATACAATGATTACAAATAATATGAACGTTCAATATCAGCCGGCCTTTCTTGTTACATTACTAAGCGATGGGGAAGAGCAGGACATTTGGACAACTTCGACGACTGTCGCTGACTTTTTGGATAGAGAAGAGATTGAACTAGGAGATCTGGATCGAGTCGAACCCATTTTAGATGACCATTTAGATAAAGAAACTGAAGTTCAAGTTACACGCGTTGAAAAAGTCACCGATGTGGTGGAAGAATCAATCTCGTATGAAACAATTACGAAAAATGATGATAAGTTAAATAAAGGTACAGAGAAGGTTGAAGAGGAAGGCAAAGAAGGTGTTCTTAAGAATACCTTTGAAGTTGTCCTTGAAGACGGGGAAGAAGTAACTCGTGAGTTGGTCAAAACAGAAACGGTTGAAGACCGTGTTGATCGTGTTGTAGCTGTTGGTACACGTGAGGAAGCACCTGCAGTTGCAGCGAATGATGAACAGCCAGTTCGTGAAAAGAAACAAGAAACAAAAATAGCCAGTGAAACGGTGGAAGCACCAGCATCAGAACCAAAATCAGAGAAGTCCTTTACCATGACAGCCACGGCTTATACGGTTGGTTGTGCAGGGTGTAGTGGTGTGACAGCAACTGGTATTGATCTAAATAGCAACCGGAATATGAAGGTTGTGGCCGTTGATCCGAGTGTCATTCCACTTGGTTCAAAAGTACATGTAGAAGGCTATGGTACAGCGATTGCCGGAGATACTGGCGGCGCGATTAATGGAAATAAAATTGATCTACACGTACCTTCGCAAGCAGAAGCTGAACGGTTTGGGCGTAAGCAAGTAAAAGTAACGATAGTCGAATAAAAAAATGAATCAACTGAGTCGATCCACAGAGTACACCTCTAGTGATGATCGGCTTCTTTTGTTTTGGGTGAAATCGGTATACAATAAGGAGCAGAAAGTTTGAGATCGGAGAATTGGGATGAAGATTAAAGAAGTGATTGTGGTAGAAGGCCGAGACGATACGACTGCGATCCAACGTGCAGTGGATGCAGATACAATTGAAACAAATGGATCAGCCATTGGTGAGTCTGTGCTTGCTCGAATTGCTCTTGCAAAACAGAGGCGGGGAATTATCATTCTAACGGACCCCGATTACCCAGGTGAGAGAATTAGGCGCGTCGTTAGCCAACATGTGCCCGGGTGCAAGCACGCTTTTTTGCCAAAGCATGCGGCTATCTCTAAAAAAGGTGATGATCTAGGTGTTGAGAATGCATCACCCGAGGCGATTCGTCTCGCATTAAGCTCTGTTCAGGAGGAAGCGGTGGAGGCACCTGCTCAAATCCTTTGGGAGGATCTTCATGCGGCTGGTCTTGTTGCAGGTGAGCATGCTAAAAGAAGACGAGAGCAGTTAGGTGAGAAGCTCTCCATTGGCTATGCAAACGGAAAACAGTTACTGAAGCGGCTTCATATCTTTCAAATACAGCCCGAAGAATTTCGTGAGGCGTTGATTTTAGTTCTTAAGGAGGAACAACAGCATGACTAAGGATATTGCAACCCCGTTGCGTACAAAAGAAATACTCGCGAGGCACGGCTTTCATTTAAAGAAAAGCCTTGGTCAAAATTTTCTTATTGATACCAACATCCTCACAAATATTGTGGAGGCAGCAGAAATAGATGAAGAAACGGGTGTCATTGAAGTAGGTCCTGGAATCGGGGCTTTAACGGAGTATTTGGCAAGGAAGGCTAAAAAAGTGGTTGCGATTGAAATTGATCAACGACTGCTGCCGGTGTTAGCGGATACGCTATCTCCTTATCCAAATGCAGAGGTGATTCATTCGGATGTACTGAAAGCTGACCTTGAACAGCTTCTTATTGATAAGTTTTCCGATGTGAAACAAGTTAAGGTCGTAGCGAACCTGCCATATTACGTTACCACTCCAATTTTAATGAGGTTTTTAGAAGGAAGATTAGATGTGACGAGTATAACCGTTATGATTCAATCAGAGGTCGCACAACGTATCGCTGCAAAACCCGGAACAAAAGAGTATGGTGCATTATCCATTGCGGCGCAGTATTATGCACATGCAGAGCGAGTGATGACTGTACCGGCGAGTGTCTTTGTGCCACCACCACGAGTTGATTCTGCTGTATTGCATTTACGAGTTCGCGAAGAGCCTGCAGCGAAAGTGATCGATGAATCGTACTTTTTTGAGGTGTTTCACGCAAGCTTTGCAAACCGAAGAAAAACCATTCTAAATAACCTGACACATAATTTAGGACCTAAAGAGCGTAAGCCTGAGATGGAAGAAGCACTTCAAGAAGCAGCTATAGATCCAAAACGACGTGGGGAGACCTTGTCTATCGAAGAATTTGCTACGTTAAGTGATGCCCTTTATACCCGGTTAAAAGCCTGATTGGTGCACCGTTTCCCTCCTTTTATCATAGGCTGAACAGGAGGGGGCGGAGCGATGAAGCTTGTGGTGGGAGAATGTGTTACGAGAAACTCTTATCAGAACGATATGCTGTTTCGTATTCTTGAAATTACGAATCAAACAGCAATGCTTGCAGGAGAAGAGATGAGGCTACTGGCAGATGCTCCTCTTGACGATCTGCAGGTTGTCTCTGATACAGATAAACGAAAAAGAAGGCAGCAAGGCAAAGAAAAAGAAGATGTTTCATACCGGTTGTTTCGCCAGGATGCAAAGTTAATGAAGAAACGAAATGAGTATGCCGCTACGTCGGGGTATGAAGCGGATGCGACATTTTTTGAATTAAGAGGACGTGTCCTTCATCTTGATGGAGACGCTTTTTATCTTCAACGATGCACAGAGCTTTATGAGCGGTTTGGTGTACCGGTATATGGTGTACATCTGGATGAGAAAAAAATGCCAGATCAGATTGCATCACTACTTGATATGGTTCAGCCAGATATTGTAGTGATCACAGGACACGATGCGTACCTCCATGATAGAGGTGAACGGGATGATTTGCGTGCCTATCGACATACAAAGTACTTTGCCGAATGTGTGCGAATTGCTCGTAAACATTGTTCTCACAGAGATGAACTCATTATTTTTGCCGGAGCCTGTCAGTCTCATTTTGAAACATTAATTAAAGCAGGTGCAAACTTCGCAAGTTCTCCGGACCGAATTAATATACATGCATTGGACCCAGTTTATATCGCTGCAAAGGTTAGTCGTACCTCGTATATGGACGCGATTAAGCTCTGGGAGGTATTACGTAATACCATCACTGGCGAGGGTGGTGTTGGAGGCATTGAAACAAAAGGTATCATGCGTTTGGGCATGCCTTTAAAGGAATCTGAATAATACGAAGCACCTCATGTGGATTATGACTGCAATCGTGAGGTGTTTTTGTGGTTGTCCAAGATTTATACATATTATTCGACAAAAGGGACATTCTAAACGTATCTAATAGTTGGAAGATTCTTTTTTTGTGCAAAAACGTTGACATGTCAGAGATGACATTGTTATAATTAAAAATTTATTTGACGAATTGTGACGATTGTGTTATGATGAGCAAATAGTGAGGTGGGTGTCAGGATGGCAAAAACGTTGATTGATATCAAGCGAACACTGGATGCAAATGTTGGAAAGCGTATTACCATTAAGGCAAATGGCGGTCGTCGCAAAACCATGGAACGTTCTGGACTCTTAGAAGAAACGTATCCATCAGTATTTATTGTTAAGCTCGATGAAGACGATAATGCGTTTGAGCGAGTATCTTACAGCTATGCAGATGTATTAACTCAAACTGTTGAACTTCTTTTATCCGAAACAGAAGAAGGAGACAGTGAGGTAGCACTTAACGCCTAACATCATGACAAGACCTAATAACGTGACTTTCTGTAAGATACAGGAAGTCATATTTTTTTGTTTTTAAAGCAAACTAATAACGCTGCCGTAAAATTTCTTAAGGGAGATGTTCCGGATGAGCAGAAGACGCGGAGTCATGTCTGATCGATTGAAAGTGGAACTAGCAAAAGAGCTTGGTTTTTACGAAACAGTTGAGAAAGAAGGCTGGGGCGGCATCCGTGCCAGAGATGCAGGGAATATGGTGAAACGAGCGATTGAAATCGCAGAAAACCAATTGGCAAACGAACAAAACTCTAGATAACAAAAGCGGCAGCAAGAGCAGTCTCAAGTATTTTGGGACTGCTCTTTTTTTTGTAGGTTTAAGAACTCAAAGTCTCGGGAATACTAAGTCTAACAAACTACTAATAGATTAGGAGGTTAAGTCAATGAGTTTAAAGGAGTATATTGAGTCCATTAATGAGATGCTCGAAAATGCAAAAGAAGAAGGGCAACTAACTGTAAATGACAGCTCTAAATAATCGTTTAGACTTGTTACTTAACCAGACTTATACATCGTTCTACATAGGAAACCTCTTTTATTTTAGGGGTTTTTTATTTTGTGCTAAAGCAAGAAATGGATATGAGGTGGTATGTTCAGAGAACTAGTGATAAAATAGCGTAAGCATAACTATAGAAGGTGAAGACGTGAAATGTTCAGTAAAAGCACCGGCAAAAATTAATCTCTCTCTTGATGTGTTAGGAAAAAGAGCGGACGGTTATCATGAAGTAGAAATGATTATGACAACGGTTGATTTAGCAGATCGAATTGATTTAGTAGAAACGGCTGATCAGCGGATTACTCTAGAAGTATCAGAAGGCTTTATTCCGAGTGACCATCGTAACTTAGCTTGGCAGGCAGGAGATCTGCTGCAAAAGCGGTACAAGGTCAAAAAAGGAGCACATATCTACATTACAAAGCGAATCCCAGTTGCTGCAGGTTTGGCAGGTGGGAGCAGTGATGCTGCCGCTACTTTAAGAGGCTTAAATGAATTATGGGGTCTTGGACTCTCATTAGATGAATTAGCTAAGCTTGGTGGCGAAATTGGATCGGATGTTCCTTTCTGTGTGTATGGAGGTACAGCTATCGCAACAGGTAGAGGAGAAATTATCCGTCATATTGATGCTCCACCACCATTCTGGGTCATTTTGGCTAAACCTCCTACTGGTGTATCGACTGCAGATATCTATCGTGCCTTAAAGCCAGACTCTATTACACATCCGGATACAAAAGGTATGGAAGAAGCGATTCGTACACAGAATTTTGAGCAGATCTGTGGCTTGCTGCATAATGTGCTCGAATCAGTCACACTTGATCTATATCCTGAAGTAGACAAAATTAAGAAACAAATGCAGAAGTTTGGGGCAGATGGAGTCTTGATGAGCGGAAGTGGTCCTACGGTTTTTGGACTGGTTGCAAAGGAATCCAGATTAAACAGGATTTACAACGGCTTAAGAGGCTTCTGTGACGATGTACATGCAGTGCGTTTAATTCGTTCGGGCAACACTTGCTTAAAACCGGACAAAGATGGTATGTTATAACTAATTATTCGGTTTTTGGCGGAGGTACTATGAAAAAACTTAAACGAAGTGGTCGCCTGGTAGATATGACGTATTTCTTATTACAGCACCCTCATGAAGTCATTTCCCTCTCTCACTTCTCTCTGCGATATCATTCGGCAAAATCTTCAATCAGTGAAGATTTGGTTATTGTAAAAGAGATTTTTGAAGAAGAGGGTTATGGCTCTTTATTAACGATCCCTGGCGCTAGTGGTGGGGTGACTTTTATCCCCAGAATGAATAACAAGGATGCAACGGAATTGGTAGATAAGCTCATCTCTCAATTATCGGATCCAGAACGTATTTTGCCTGGTGGGTATCTATATATGATGGACTTGCTAGGAAATCCTCGGCTTATGCACGAAATTGGCCGGTTGTTTGCTTCTGTTTTGGCAGATAAACAAATCGATGCTGTTCTAACAGTCGCAACAAAAGGAATTCCACTTGCATATGCTGTTGGGCATTATTTAGATGTGCCAGTTCGTATTGTGAGAAGAGACCTTCGTGTAATGGAAGGTTCCATGGTAAGTATTAATTATGTGTCAGGTTCATCGAAGCGTGTGCAGACGATGACGTTGGCTAGACGTAGCTTAACACCTGGGGCCAGAGTATTTGTCATTGATGACTTTATGAAGGTTGGCGGAACACTTAAAGGAATGGTGGATCTGTTAGAAGAGTTTGATGCTGATCTCGTAGCCGTAGGAGTCCTTACAGAATCAGTTGGAGTTGAAGAGCGACTCATTGAGGACTATATCTCAATTACGCGATTAAGTGAAATGAATATTCGTGATCGCACGATTAAAATAGAAGCAGGTAACGTTCTAGACAAAGTAGAAAATCAACAACCCTAAGGAGGAAACAAGATGAAAACTGTTTATACAAACCAAGCACCAGAAGCAATTGGACCTTACTCTCAAGGGGTTATTGTCAATAATTTGTTTTATAGCTCAGGACAAATTCCTTTGAAGCCGAATGGTGAATTACTTGAAGGAAATGTGCAAGAGCAAACCCATCAAGTTTTTGCTAATCTCAAAGCTGTCCTGGCAGAAGCAGGTTCCTCTTTAGACTCAGTTGTAAAAGCAACGGTTTTTATTAAAAACATGGACGAGTTTCCTCTTATTAATGAAGTATATGGGACATACTTTGATACACATAAACAGCTAGATCTTGTGTGGAAGTGGCAAGACTGCCTAAAGACGTTTTAATTGAAATTGAAGTCATTGCACTAGTCAAATAAGCGTTAGACAATAAGTGAAAATGGCGAAACGAACATCTTTGTTCGTTTCGCCATTTTTTTATTTTGTGCCGAGGTGTGCTGCGGGAGGGGCGGGGTTTCTTGCTAAGTAGAGTGTTCTCTTGATGAAAGTAGATAAGTTCTTGCTAAACGGAGCTGCCTCTTGAAGAAAGTACTAAAGATCTTGGTAATCAGCTGTGGCTCTTGCTACAAAGGGGGTCGGTCTTGCCAAACGGAGCTTCCTTTTAAAAAAGAATCAAAGTTCTCGATAACGCAATCTATCTGTTGGCAAAACCTCCTCAATCCCTTCTAGCAAAGCAAAAACAACCCACCAACTTAACTCGTCAGTCCCCAAAAAAACGCGGTTCGACTAATTTCGTGGTAAAAATGGATATTTTAAACGTATTTTTTTAAATTTTTCATATTTTTAGAAGGAAAACGCATACTTACAGCGAAATAAATGAGTAGCAAGAAATGATTTAACGGAGGGATGGCTACATGGAGATCACAGATGTCAGACTACGCCGCGTACAAACTGACGGACGTATGAGGGCGATTGCTTCAATAACGATGGATTTTGAATTTGTGGTTCATGATATCCGCGTTATTGATGGGAATAACGGTTTGTTTGTAGCGATGCCTAGTAAACGGACACCGGAGGGTGAATTTAGAGATATTGCTCATCCGATTTCTTCAAAAACGAGGGATAAAATTCAGGATGCTGTCCTGAAAGAGTTTGAAAGAGTTGGAGCAGCGGAGGAAGCCTCTCTTGAAGAGGCTGGTGCTTCTTAATTCATTCAGTGTGAGCTACTGCTTCTATGCAGTAGCTTTTTTTGTGTTATAAATCAACAGGGACTAAGGCAGTAACAATATATCCCTGTTGAAATAGGTCGATCTTTCCTTGAAATGACCTGATATTTAGGATATATTCGTAAGGGATATAGAAGATGGGGAGGAAGCTATGAGTAATCGTTATGCGGTGATTTTAGCAGCGGGCCAAGGAACGCGAATGAAATCAAAGCTTTATAAAGTACTTCATCCAGTTTGTGGAAAGCCTATGGTTCAACATGTATCAGATGCGCTTGGGCAAGTTGGATTTGATGAGACTGTTATTGTAGTGGGACACGGAGCTGAAGCTGTTCAAGCTCAATTAGGCGATGACATGCATTATGTGTTGCAATCTGAGCAGCTTGGTACAGGTCATGCTGTACTTCAGGCAGATGAACTTTTGAAGGATAAAAAAGGGATCACGGTTGTTCTCGCAGGAGACACACCATTATTAACTGGTGAAACCATTGATGCGTTAATTGAGGAGCATCATGCTAAACAGGCTAAGATTACAGTATTAACAGCCCTTGCTGAGGATCCAACAGGTTACGGCAGGGTCATTCGTGATGCCAATGGACTTGTTGAGCGTGTTGTGGAACATAAGGATGCTACTGCTGAAGAACAGAAAGTATGTGAGATTAACACAAGTACGTATTGCTTTGATAATGAGCTATTGTTTCAAGCATTAAAAAAAGTCGGAAATGACAATGCTCAGGGTGAGTATTATCTCCCTGATGTTATTGAAATTCTGCAGAAGCAAGGGGAAATTATTGCAGCCTATCAGTCACCATCTTTTTCAGAAACGCTTGGTGTAAATGATCGAGTTGCATTATCTCAGGCAGAAGCGATTATGAAAGAGCGGACAAATGAAAAGTGGATGCGTGCTGGTGTGACGATTGTTGATCCAACACAAACCTACATTTCACCTGATGCACGTATTGGTCAAGATACAGTCATCTATCCCGGTGTCTCTATTCAGGGGACGAGTATTATTGGTTCTGAATGTGTCATTGGGGCAAATAGTGAGATTCTTAATAGTACCCTAGCAGATTACGTAGAGGTTAAGCAGTCAGTCATCCATGACAGCACAGTTGCAGAACATGTCACAATTGGGCCGTTTGCTCATATTAGACCAGGCTCAGTGCTTGGGGAAGATGTTCGGATTGGTAACTTTGTTGAAGTGAAAAAATCCACTCTCGCAAAAGGAACGAAAGCAGCGCACCTTAGTTATGTTGGCGATGCAGAGGTTGGAGAGAATGTGAATTTGGGCTGTGGTACGATTACAGTGAATTATGATGGGGTAAATAAATATAAAACAACCATTGACGATGGTGCATTCATAGGCAGTAACTCTAATCTCGTTGCACCAGTTCATATTGGTGAAAATGCATTAGTGGCAGCTGGTTCTACTATTACAAAAGATGTACCGCATCAAGCGTTATCGATTGCACGTGCAAGACAGGTAAACAAAGAAAACTACAAAAAATCTAACTGATTCAACTAATGTGTGGAGGGTACAAAAAAATGGCGAAGTATGGTGATCCAAGCTTAAAGGTTTTTACACTGAATTCAAATAAAGATCTGGCCCAAGAGATAACAGAAAATATTGGCGTCTCGTTAGGGAAGAACTCTGTTATGCGTTTTAGTGACGGAGAAGTACAGATTAATATTGAAGAAAGTATTCGTGGGTGTGATATTTACTTAATCCAATCCACATCTGCTCCTGCTAATGAACATATTATGGAGCTTCTTATCATGATAGATGCCCTTAAGCGTGCTTCGGCAAAAACTATTAACATTGTGCTTCCTTACTACGGTTATGGACGTCAGGACCGCAAAGCACGTGCACGTGAACCTATCACGGCTAAGCTTGTTGCGAACCTTTTAGAGACAGCTGGAGCAACACGTGTATTAACAGTGGATCTTCATGCTACACAAATCCAAGGATTCTTTGATATCCCAGTTGACCAATTAATGGGTGTACCAATTTTATCTGATTACTTTAATGATAAGCAGCTTGATGACGTGGTTGTTGTTTCTCCAGATCACGGTGGTGTGGTACGAGCGAGAAAAATGGCAGATCGTCTTAAAACACCAATTGCGATAATTGATAAAAGAAGACCGAAACCAAATGTATCTGAAGTCATGAATATTGTAGGGAACATTGAAGGAAAAACATGTATCATTATCGATGATATCATCGATACAGCGGGTACAATCACACTTGCGGCAAATGCGTTGGTTGAGTACGGTGCAAAGGAAGTGTATGCATGCTGTACGCACCCTGTTCTTTCTGGTCCGGCTATTGAACGTATCCGTAATTCAAAGATTAAAGAACTAGTTGTAACAAACACAATCGCGTTAAAAGAAGAGCAACAAATTGATAAGATTACATCGTTGTCAGTTGCTCCATTGCTTGCAGAAGCTATTATCCGTGTACACGAGAACTCTTCTGTTAGTACGCTGTTTGATTGATACTCAAGTAAAAGTTCAACGTTTTTTTGCAAAGTCGGTTTGAAACGTTATGTTTAGGGGAACACATACAATAGAGTGTAATCTAATCAGAGGTGATAATGATGGCAGTATTAAAAGCAGAAAAACGTACAGATATGAGAGGATCAGGAACTAGAAAGGTTCGCAACGCAGGATTTGTACCGGGAGTATTATACGGTAACAAAGTAGATGCAACACCAGTTTCCGTTGAAAGTGTAGATTTTCTAAAAACGATTCGTGAGGTTGGCCGTAACGGTTTATTCTCACTTGAAGTTAAAGGCGGTAAAAAACACCAGGTCATGGTGCAGGAAGTACAAACAGATCCATTAAAAGATTCATTTGTTCACATCGACTTTTTTGAAGTAGATATGAAGTCAGAGATGGATGCAGATGTTCCAGTTCGTCTAGAAGGTGAAGCTCCGGGTGTTAAAGAAGGTGGAGTACTTGCTCAACTGAAGCATGAAATCAGCGTGAAGTGTCTTCCAAGCTGACATTCCTGAAGAAGTTGTCGTAGACGTATCTGAGCTTAATATCGGTGATGGAATTACGGTAGCAGATATCAAAGCATCCATTTCGGTTGATGTATCAAGTGAAGATGAAGAAACAATCGTAACAGTACAACCACCAACTGTTGAGCCAGATCCAGAAGAAGAAACAGAAGAAGATGTTTCTGCTGATCAAGTAGAAGCAACGGAAGAACGTAAAGATGAAAATAAGGATGGTCGAGTAGAGTAATTCGATCTCTCCCAAAAGGTATAGCCATTATGGTTATACCTTTTTCGGGAGTATTATTGTTAGGGAGCAGGGTGAATATGAAGCTTATAGTAGGACTTGGTAATCCAGGATCAAAATATCCTGGAACACGACATAATATTGGGTTTGATATCCTTGACTATACAGCCAAGGAATTAGACATTGAACTTAATCAATCAAAGTTTAAAGGTGTATTTGGTACATACCTTCATAAAGGTGAAAAAATAATTTTCTTAAAACCACTAACATACATGAATTTATCGGGAGAGTCGGTTGCTCCCTTATTAAACTATTACAATATTCCTCTAGAGAATTTGCTTGTAGTGTATGATGATCTAGATTTGCCTGCGGGTAAGATTCGTTTGCGTCAAAAAGGAAGCGTTGGTGGACATAACGGAATCAAGTCACTAATCTCACATCTAGGTACAAATGAGTTTAATCGAATTCGGGTTGGCATCGATCGACCTGCTCCAGGTCATCAGATTATTGACTATGTACTTGGCGGATATCGTCCTGAAGAGAAGCAAGACATTCAAGATTCGATTGAACAGTCGTCAAAGGCAATAGAAGCGTGGTTTGATAAACCGTTTCTAGAGGTCATGAATACATTTAATTAAGCAACCTGTATAGCTCCTTTTGCCTCGGCTTATACTAACGGTAAGCAGAATGATGGCAAAAGAGGTGAATATATATATGGCTGTTCATTACACGTGCAAACATTGCCAGTCAGAGATGGGCACTCTTTCACAAACCGTTGAATCCGTTGACCTTGGAATTGATGTACTAGACACCGATCACCGCGCGGAAGTATTGACATATGGTGATAACGGTGATATACATGTGAGAGCAATATGTGAGCATTGCCACGAGGCACTCACCCGAAATCCGGCACTATATGAATTAGATTCTTTTATTCAGTAATGCATGATGATTAACATACATGAAGCTTTGGCGGGTTGTGCCAAAGCGTTTTTCTATTCAAAATAGCGTTATCATTGTCATAAGATTGAAGAAGTATGAGTAGCAATAAATAGAAGTGTGCACAAACCATTTATATAAGGTTTTAAGAAACAGGGGGATCCAGATGTTAGGATTGCAATCATATTTTATTAATAGTCAGGAGCTTAAAACAGTTTCGTCAAGTATGGATGCCGCAATGAAGGAGCAGCTGATCTCTGGATTAACAGGTTCATCTAGAACCTTAGCTATGGCATCCCTGTATCGGGAGACCAAAAGAAGTCAATTAGTTATTACTCATAATTTATACCAAGCTCAAAAAATCTATGAGGATCTAGTGGATCTTTTGGGAGACGAGCATGTTTATTTGTATCCAGTAAACGAATTGATCTCTGCTGAAATTGCGGTAGCAAGTCCTGAAATGAAAGCACAACGCCTTGACCTGTTGAACAAACTGGCTGAAGGCTTTTCTGGCGTGGTTATCGCGCCGCTTGCAGGAGTGAGAAGACTACTAACACCTAAAGAAATTTGGCAGGAAAGTTTTTATACCTTTCAAACGGGAACGGATATTACGTCTATTGATACCCTGCTTAACAAACTAATTCGCATGGGATATCGTCGAGTAGACATGGTTTCTGCTCCTGGAGAAATGAGTGTACGTGGTGGAATTATCGATTTGTATCCGTTAACAGAAGCAAATCCTGTACGAATTGAGTTATTTGATACTGAAATTGACTCAATCCGCACGTTTTCACTGGATACTCAACGCTCACTTGAAAATGTAGCAGAGCTAAAGGTTGGCCCTGCTGAGGAGATTATTTTATATGATCAGCATTTCTCTCACGCGGCGAGTCGCCTTGAGGAACAATTAGCCAGTACCTTAAAGAAGGTCTCTTCAAAAACAACAAGAGCTCAGTTGGATGAGAAGATTACATCTGATATCGACAAGCTAAAACAACGGACTAGCTTTGAGGGTATGTATAAGTACATGTCCTTGTATTATGATCAACCAGAATCATTGTTAAGCTATATGCCAGAAGATAGTATCTGTATCATTGATGAGATGAGTAGAGTAAAAGAGATGGCAGACAATTTACAAAAAGAAGAAGCGAACTGGAGTTTATCGTTGGTGGAGAACGGTGACTTAGTTCACGATGTGACGATGTCTGTAGATGTTTTACCAGAGCTACAAAAGTCAAAGCATCCAATCATTTATTTATCCTTATTTTTGAAGCATGTTCCGTCAACATCTCCGCAGAATGTGGTTAGTTTCTCTTGTAAATCCATGCAAAACTTTCATGGGCAAATGCAGTTGCTTGAATCTGAGGTAAAACGTTGGAAAAAAGCAGGCTATGCGGTTCTATTTGTTTGGTACAAAAGAGCGAGCAGATCGACTTTCCCTAAATTTAGAGGAAGAGGGCATTGATGTACATGTAGTAGACCGTGACACGGAATTGACGGAGGGCACGGTTCATATTATGCAAGGACAGCTTCACTCTGGTTTTGAATTACCGCTTCAAAAGCTAGTGGTTTTAACAGAAGAAGAGGTATTTGCTAAACAGACCAAACGACCTCAACGTCGTCAAAAGCTGACAAATGCCGAACGAATTAAAAGCTACTCGGAACTTAAAGTTGGAGACTTAATCGTGCACACCAATCACGGGATTGGGAAGTACTTAGGTATTGAAACGCTTGAGATTAATGGTCTTCACAAAGATTATCTACATCTTCGGTATGCAGCAAATGATAAATTATATGTTCCTGTTGACCAAATTGACCAAGTGCAGAAGTATGTCGGTTCAGAGGAAAAAGATCCGAAAATTTATGCGCTTGGTGGAAGTGACTGGAAAAAAGTTAAACGCAAAGTTCAATCATCAGTAGAAGATATTGCGGATGATTTGATTAAGTTATATGCCGAACGTGAAGCAAGCAAGGGACATGCTTTTAGTAAGGATGGTCACGAACAGCGTGAATTCGAAACCTCCTTCCAATATTCAGAAACAGAAGACCAACTTCGCGCAGCCGAAGAGATTAAAAAGGACATGGAACTTATTCGTCCGATGGATCGGTTGTTGTGTGGTGATGTTGGTTATGGAAAAACGGAAGTGGCTATTCGTGCTGCTTTTAAAGCGATTATGGACGGAAAACAAGTGGCGATTCTTGTGCCAACAACGATTCTTGCACAGCAGCATTATGAAACGATTATGGAACGATTCTCTGATTTCCCAATTAATATTGGAGTATTAAGCCGTTTTCGCTCGCGTAAACAACAAAATGAAACGCTTAAAGGTGTAAAAGCAGGCTCCATTGATTTAGTTGTGGGTACTCACCGGTTATTGTCCAAGGATGTTGTGTTTAAGGACCTTTCCTTATTAATCGTGGATGAAGAACAACGATTTGGTGTAACTCATAAGGAAAAAATCAAACACTTAAAAGCAAATATAGATGTATTAACTCTAACAGCAACGCCAATTCCACGTACATTACATATGTCGATGCTTGGCGTGCGTGATTTATCTGTTATTGAAACGCCGCCAGAAAACCGCTTTCCGGTCCAGACCTATGTGGTGGAATTTAATGAATCGTTAGTTCGTGAGGCGATTGAACGTGAGCTGGCACGTGGCGGACAGGTTTATTTCCTTTACAACCGAGTGGAGGACATTGAACGGATGTCTGAAAAAATTTCGATGCTTGTCCCAGATGCAAAGGTCAGCTTTGCTCATGGGCAGATGAATGAGCGGGAGTTAGAATCAATCATGCTTGATTTCCTTGAAGGAAACAGTGATGTTTTGGTGACCACAACCATCATCGAAACAGGTGTTGATATTCCAAATGTAAATACTCTGTTTATCTATAATGCAGATAAAATGGGACTTTCTCAGCTGTATCAAATTCGCGGGCGTGTTGGCCGATCAAATCGTGTGGCCTATGCGTACTTTACCTATCAGCGTGACAAGGTCCTGACAGAAGTCGCTGAGAAACGACTGCAAGCCATTAAGGAATTTACTGAGCTTGGATCTGGTTTTAAAATTGCAATGAGAGACTTAACCATACGTGGAGCGGGGAATCTACTCGGTGCACAGCAGCATGGATTTATTGAATCTGTTGGATTTGACTTATACTCGCAAATGCTAAAAGAAGCTATTGAGGAGCGTAAGGGAGAAAAACCAAAAGAGCCACCATTCCAGATGGAACTGGATGTGAATATTGATGCGTATATTCCAGAGTCCTACATTACAGATGCCAAACAGAAGATTGAAATGTATAAACGCTTTAAAGGCATTGAGGCAGTGAAGGAACTACAGGATCTGAAGGACGAGATGTTTGACCGTTTTGGTGAATATCCACGAGAGGTAAGCGACTTAATCCGCTTAACTAAGATCAAATTAATTGGTGATTCCGAACGGATTGAGAAAATAAATGAGAGCAAAGATCAGGTTACCGTCTTGCTTACAGAGGAAAGCTCCGAACGAATGGATGGGAGTAAACTATTTGACCTCGTGAACAAATTAGGTCGAGAGGTTTCACTCGGTACAGAAGGAAAGAAAATAAAGATTGTGATCAAAACAAGACAGCTTTCAAGCGAACAGCTGTTAGATATATTAGAAAAAGCAGTAGATGCCATTCCGCGTTCCAAAAAGAAGAAAAAGGCAGCTTCTCCAGCATCTTAACTTTCGAAAAATGGATGAGTGACTCAAGGCACTGAAACAAATTCATAAATTGGGGAATAGTTCTTATTTATAGACAAATACTACCTGTAACCCGAACTTGATTTTGTTGCCAAAAGTGTCCAGGGATTACACCATTGAAAGTGAGGAAACAAACAACATGAAAGCTACTGGAATTGTAAGACGTATTGATGATTTGGGCAGAGTTGTTATTCCAAAGGAGATCAGAAGAACCTTAAGAATTCGCGAAGGTGATCCATTAGAGATCTTTGTTGATCGAGATGGTGAAGTCATTCTGAAGAAATACTCACCAATCTCTGAGCTGGGTGATTTTGCTAAAGAATATGCAGAGGCATTGTATGGAAGCTTGAACCACCATGTCCTTATATCAGATCGTGATACCTTTATTGCTGTTTCAGGTGCCTCTAAAAAAGAATTTGCTAATAAAGCGATTGGTGAAGTAGTTGAGACCGCTATGACACAAAGAAAAACCAAGGTAGAATCCAATCCAGGTGAATATAATCTAGTCAGTGAGCATCATGATGATTATAAGGGATATGTCATTGCTCCAATTATTGCAAACGGAGATCCAATTGGTACGGTCATTATCTTTAGTAAGGAACAAACACTTAATGGAATACTTGAACAGAAAATGGCTGAAACGGCTGCTAGCTTCTTAGCGAGACAGATGGAATAGCAAAAAAGAACCGTTCTCTACTTGGATATACCAGTAGAGAACGGTCTTTTTTTATGATGAGGTATGTTTATTCATTTCCGATAAAATCACACTAATCGCATCCGTCTCCTGAGAGTCGGCCATTTTTTGCTTAAAGCTTACCTCGTTATCTTTTAGTTGAATAAGATGATTTAGAATGGCTTCTTTTGAAAGGTCTTCTTCTTCCAATGTTAAGCTATATCCTTTTTTCTCAAAGGATTTGGCATTTAAAATTTGATCGCCTCGGCTTTGGGCACGTGACAATGGAATAATAAGCATTGGTTTTTTTAAGGCTAGAAATTCAAAGATTGCATTTGATCCACCACGTGTGACGACATAGCTTGTCGCAGCTAGAATGTCAGATAGCTCATCATGTACATACTCAAATTGCTTATACCCACTTTTGCCTTCAAGGCTAGGATCAAGGTGACCCTTTCCACATAAGTGAACAATCTGAAAGCGTGTCAAAAGTTCTGGTAATGCCTCGCGTACCGCTTCATTTACGGCCTTAGAACCTAAGCTTCCGCCCATAATAGTGAGGACAGGTATGCTTGAGTGAAAGCCAAGAAAGTCCAGACCGCGCCCAGCATCGCCTTCAAATAGTTCTTTACGAATAGGAGAGCCAATTGCCTTTGTTTTATCAGCTTGGAAAATGAGCAGCTGCTTCATCAAAGGATGTAAAAATTCTTGTTGTAAATCGCTGAGCAAGCTTATTGGCAAGTCCTGGCGTTAAATCACTTTCGTGTAAAAAGACGGGAATCTTTAAGCTTGAGGCAGCAATAACCACGGGTACGGTTACAAAACCACCCTTTGAAAACACAAGATCAGGCTTTTGTTTTTTTAGTACCTTTCGTGCATCAAGAATCCCTTTTAACACACGAAAAGCGTCTGTTGCGTTTTTTAGGTCAATGTAACGACGTAGTTTTCCACTCGAAATGGAATGATATGGTACGGACGTACGGCTAATTAATTCTTTTTCAATACCTGTATGAGAACCAATATAGGAAATGTCCCATTCGTTTTGATTAAGTTGATCCATGATGGCGATATTAGGAGTGACGTGTCCAGCGGATCCGCCACCAGTAAAGACGATTTTTTTCATTTGAATTTCTCCTTATGCCACTCATCTGAGCAGGCGTTATCAAGAACAGCATATGGATGCTGTACCTCTTCACTTTACTTGAATTCCGTGTTCAGCTCAACCTTAGGATTAGCCATAGATGGCGATTTCGTGTGAAATTGAGTATGATAGAGACAGGTATCTACTGTTAGGAGGAAGGCGCTTGAATACAGAAGTGAATCGAGGGAAATCATTCCTTGGAGGCGCCGTTTTATTATCTGCCGCAGCTCTTTTGACAAAAATCATTAGTGCCGGTTATCGTATTCCATATCAAAATATGGCAGGCGACTTAGGGTTTTATGTATACCAGGCAAATCTATCCGTTTTATGGTTTTATGGCCATTGTTTCGCTATATGGATTTCCGATTGTTCTGTCGAGACAGCTCGCAGAGAACAATCAAGATGTAAAAGCAACAACAGGTCTGTACTTTGTAGGATTATTATTATTCTCTATTGTAGCCGTTGTGCTGATGGTGGGTTTGGCTCCATGGCTTGCTGTGTGGATGGGTGATCCCGCTTTAACAGATGTCTTACGAGTGACTGGATTTTCATTTTTATTCTTACCCTTTTTAAGTGTGGCAAGAGGTGCGACCCAAGGCCAGAGAGAGATGCTACCAACTGCTGTTTCGAATGTAGGGGAACAGCTAGTGCGAGTGACGGCCATTTTGCTTATTACATATCTACTCATGAAAACAAGTGCAGATGCCTATCAATTAGGATCTGGAGCGATATATGGCTCGTTACTTGGTAGCTTTACAGGAGTCATTATCTTATTTGCGTATATGAAAAAGATGCAAATTTCACTTGGGATTAACGAATTAAAGAAATTCACATTAAGGAACGCGATAAATCGAATCGGCTCACTTTTAGCACAAAGTGTGTTTATCTGTATGAACGCTCTTGTACTGATCTTTTTCCAGTTTGTTGATGTCTTCTCAATGATTCATTTACTGCAGAATTTTGGAGTCAGCGAAATGGAAGCTTATCAGCTTAAAGGCATTTATGATCGAGGGCAACCACTCATTCAATTAGGCACTATTTTGGCAACAACACTTGCTTTGGCGATTGTTCCTGCGATGGCACAGGCGAGGGCTGAGAAAAATAGCAAAGCGGTTCTCGGTTTTCAGGATATGGCTCTTAGACTGGCGCTGTTAATAGGTGGAGCCGCAACAATTGGACTTGTGGTTATTATGGACCCACTGAACCATATGCTGTTTACGGATCAACAAGGTACAACGTTCTTGCGAGTACTTGTGCTCTCGATTGCGCCATGCTCTGTTTACTTAACAGCTGCAGCCATATTACAAGGCTATGGAAGCATTCGAGTACCGGCTATCATTATAGGGATCGGTCTTGTTTTAAAATTGCTTGCCAATGTTGTATTGATTCCAATGTATGGAGCAACAGGTGCAGCCGCTGCTTCGACCATAGCTTTCACCGTGATGGCGTGTCTTGGTCTCTATTTTATTAAACAAGTATCTGGCAAGCTATGGAGACATACCATGCCGTATCTAGCGTTGCTAATTACCCTTATTTTGTTGACGATAGTGACGACTATATGCGCTTGGTTCATTTCAGACTGGATAGGTACTGGACAAAGGCGACTGGTTGATACAGGAACGGCACTAGCTATTAGTGGAGTTGGTGGATTGGTTGTTCTTATTTGTTTGATTCGCTTACCGATCTTTACTGCGAGAGAGTGGGAGCAGGTACCAAAGTTAAAGAAGCTACGAGCGATCTTCACAAGTAGGAAGGAATGAATGAATAAATGGGAAAAATATATGTAATAGGACTTGGCGCGGGGGATTTAGATCAAATGCCATTAGGGCTTTACCGGCATATTAAAGAAACCAAATCCCTTTTCGTACGTACAGAAGATCATCCTGTCTTAAAGGAATTAGCAAATGAGGGACTTACGTGGACGTCATTTGATGATGTGTATGAAAGCCATGATCAATTCGAGGCTGTGTATGAAGAAATTGCAGAGATCTTATTTAAACAAGCGGGAAAATCGGACATTACATACGCTGTTCCGGGGCATCCTTTTGTAGCAGAACGCACGATCCAGCTATTAGTAAAGCAAGCAGAAGCGCGTCTCGTAGAGCTTCAGTTTCTTGGTGGGACTAGCTTTCTTGATTCTATGTATACGGCTCTTCAGATTGATCCGATTGAAGGCAGCCAAATTCTCGACGGCACAAGTTTTAAACGGGATGAATTCCAACTAACCCAGCACCTCATTATTGTTCAGGTGTATGACGCAATGATTGCCTCAGAAGTGAAGCTGACCTTAATGGAGAGGTTGCCTGATGAATATGAAGTCGTTGTTGCGACAGCGCTTGGCTCCTCTGAAGAAAGTTTACTACGTGTTCCGTTACATGAGCTGGATCGAGTGACAACACTAAACAACCTAACGGCAGTATACGTGCCACCTGTACAAGACGACACGTTATTAAGAGAAGAATTCTCGACTTTAAGACAGGTTATTGCTACACTTCGAGGACCAAATGGCTGCCCATGGGATAAAAAACAAACACATGAGTCGTTAAAACCTTATTTAATTGAGGAATCCTATGAGGTGCTTGATGCAATCGATCATGAAGATGACGATCATCTCGTTGAAGAGCTAGGAGATGTTCTGCTACAAGTGATGTTACATGCCCAAATTGGTGAGGATGCGGGTTGGTTTTCAATTCAAGACGTACTCGCATCCGTGACAAATAAAATGGTGCGCAGACATCCTCATGTTTTTGGAGAGGTAGTTGCTGATACCGCAGAAGAAGTCGTGAGTAACTGGGATGCGATTAAGCAGCAAGAAAAAGGGAAAAAGGATGCCGGTCGACTATCAGGTATTCCAAAAGGTCTTCCAGGTTTAATGAAAGCTATCTCCTTGCAAAAAGCTGCAGCTAAGGTAGGTTTTGATTGGACAGAAGCAGAGCCTATTTGGAGTAAACTAGATGAAGAGCTTGAGGAGTTTAAAGCAGAGCTTACTCATGGTGATAGGCAGAAGATGGAGCAGGAGCTTGGTGATGTACTGTTTACGCTTGCAAATGTAGCTCGTTTTTATAAAATTGATGCAGAGCAAGCTATTGCTTCAACAAATACTAAGTTTCAGAGACGCTTTGAGTATATGGAAGATAGCATAAGTAATAATGGAAAGCAGATGCAAGACCTACGTATAGATGAGCTTGAAGCGATCTGGAAGGAAAGTAAAAAATACGATAAATAAAGGAGAATAACTATGAGACTAGATAAATTTCTAAAAGTATCAAGACTGATTAAAAGAAGGACCCTTGCAAAAGAAGTATGTGACCAAGGCAGAATTACGATTAACGGGAACCAAGCGAAAGCAGGTTCAGATGTAAAAGCAGGGGACGAGCTTGTTGTTCGTTTTGGCCAGAAGCTAGTCACGGTCAGCATTAATGAAGTGAGAGAAACCAGCCGTAAGGACGACGCTGATAACATGTATACAATCGTAAAAGAAGAGCCGGTGAACGGATGATGAAGGCTTTTATTTTTGATATGGACGGTGTCATCGTGAATAGTGAACCTCAGCATATTGAGGTCGAAATTGCGACTGCAGCCCGTTACGGGGCAACGATCACGGAGGATGATCTCTCCAAGTATATGGGGATGGTCAGTCCCGAGATGTGGAGTCGCGTTAAGAAAGAGCACGGTTTGAATGGTGAATTAGAAGAAATTCTTGAACACCAAATCACAGAAAAGCTGAAACGCTTAAAAGAATCTGATCTTGAACCGATCAAAGGAATACCAGCATTAATGAAGAAACTCTCAGAGCGAGACGTTCCAATGGCTGTAGCCTCTTCGTCCCCACGTGTTTATATAGAAGCAGTCCTTACTAAATTTGGCATTCTAGATCAGTTTGTTTCTATTATTAGTGGAGAAGAAGTGGAGCAAGGTAAACCAGGCACCGCATATCTACTTAGAAACGGCGTCGGTACTTGGTGTAGATCCAAAGGATTGTGTGGTACTCGAGGATTCACACAATGGTGTGCGCTCAGCAAAAGCTGCAGGCATGACATGTATCGGTTATTTGGCACCGGATGCAGGTAGCCAGGATTTAGCGCAGGCGGACACAATTGTTCACTCAATAGACGAGATCGAACCAGATCATTATTAAAAGCACAGCCGAGGAGGTATGCATATGTTGCCGCATCTATTTGGATCTGTGCACCTGCTTTTTTACAAGGACAATGAAGTCCTACTGCTACAAAGGCAGAATACAGGATTTGAAGATGGAAATTGGAGTGTAGTTGCAGGCAAAATTGATCCAAATGAGGATATGTTAACAGCTGTGCAGCGAGAAGCAAAAGAAGAAATAGGTGTAGACATTCAGCGCCAAGACATAGAGGTTGCAGGCGTTTTGCATCGATTATCAGGCGAATTAAATTGGGTCGATTTCTTTGTGAGAATAACCAAATGGGAAGGCTCACCTTTTAATGCAGAGCCTGAAAAAAGCTCAGCACTTGAATGGTTCCCTATAAATCAGATGCCAGAAAATACAATTCAATATGTAAAAGATGCAATCGAAAAAGAAGACATCCACATGTGGTATGACAGCGACGGTTGGACCTAGACCATTATTATGAAAGGAGTTCTCCTCGTGAAAATAGGATTAGTCAGGCATTTTAAAGTAACAAGAGGGTATCCCGAGCATCGTTTGATATCTAGTAGCGATCTGATTAGATGGGTCAAAGAATATGATGAATCCGAAGTAGAGGAGAATTCTGTTGATCTAGGTTCCGTGAATTGGAAGAGCTGTTATTCAAGTGATTTGCCGCGAGCTCGTACAACAGCAGAAACAATTTATTCAGGTGAGATTAATGAAACAAATAAGCTAAGGGAAATTAACTTGGTTCCGCCCTTTAAGGCATCATTCCGTTTGCCACTTTTTCTACACCTAATTATGATACGACTCGCGTGGCTCTTTAAACACTCTTCTCAACCTGAAAACAAATATGAGACTAAAAAGCGATTAGATGATGTGATTGCGCAAGCAGAAGCAGAAGGGAAAGATTGTCTCATTGTTAGCCATGGTGGTGTAATGGATATTATGCGAAAAAACTTACGCAAACGAGGGTATAAAGGTCCATACTTTAAAGTTCCAACTAACGGGAAGTTGTACTTATTTGAGAAGTAGAAATCGATGTTTGGGATCTTTAAGGTCGCTTTCTGGATGTCTGGCCGACTCCTCATAATGTAGGAACGGGTAGTTATCCCCTCTCCTAAACGAGTCCGGCGTACGCTATTCATTTATATATTTCTCCATTTGTTTTTCCAGCCGAGCTAATCTCCTGTGTACAGCAATAAACATAGGTGCATATGCAATCATGATGATAATCAATAGACCCATTGTTATCCTCCCTTTATTCGGTTTCCTTATGATTCGCCACATTATTCAGGAACCCTTTTTCTGATAAACAAAAAATCCGAGCAATCGTGTCAATGTCATCGCATTGACAGAACTGCTCGGATTTTTTAATTTTAGACGATGTCCATTCATGTATTATTTCGAAAGCGAGGCCTGACGTGTCAGGACAAACTCCTTTTTCACTGCAGGTTTCTTTGTGGCATAACCGTTTTTGTAATAGCTTATTACTCTCGAGGTTACGGCAATAGATAATACGGAAAAGAATCCTTTGATGAATCCAATCGTATATAGGCTTGTGAGTACAACCATTAAATCAAAGACAAAGTTTGTTTTACCTGGATCAAAACCATAACGCTTTTGCAGAAATAAAGCTAAAATGTTTGAACCACCAAGGGATGCACTATTTTTAAACAATAAACTCAGGCCAATTCCGATAACAAATCCACCGGCTATAGCGCCTGCCCAATATGGAATTGAGAATGCGGGTAACCAAGTATCAATTCCTGTTAGCAGTGACAACATCGTAACAGATAACATCGTCGTCACAGTAAAGGACAGCCCCATTCTGAGCATTGAGAACAGATAAAATGGGATGTTAATGAGAAAAAACACGAACGAAAACGGTAGATGTGAGAGGTAAGCAATACTGAGTGATAGGCCTGCAGTTCCACCAGTTACTAGATCTGAGTGTTTAAGAATTACCACACCAAAAGCGGCTAATAAACAGCCAATAAAAATCAAGGTCCAACGCTTCATATGATTGTCGCTCCTTCCGAACATTTTCTTCTATTATTAGAATATCGAAAAGAGAAGGATTCGCGCATAATACTATGAAGGAATATCTAACAAAAACCCTGTATTTTGAAGTCATTTAAACTATAATGATACTAAAATGAAGGAGGAGAGAGATTGGACACTATAGATCGGAAAATTATCATGGCTATTCAAGAGGACTCACGAATGACAGTTAGTGAGCTTTCCAAACGATTGGCACTAAGCCGTCCAAGTACAGCAGAACGTTTGGTTAGACTAAAGGAGAAAGGAATTATTGAAGCGTTTACAGCTAGAATTTCCCTTACTGCGATTGGTAGAGACATGATGCTGATTATTCAAGTGGGAGCATTAAAGGTGTCAATTCATGAGTTTGAGGCTATGATACAAAAAGAAGAATCAATCATTGAGTGTCATCGAGTAACAGGTGAAGTCAGCTACTTTTTAAAAGCAGCAGTGAGTGATATGAATAGTATGACCATGTTAATTGATCGGCTGATCCCGTTTGGGAACATTAATACATCCACTGTCCTTACCTCTCCTGTTCCATATCGGGTTATTTCTCCTTGATTAAAAGGAAATACTCGTATCGTTGTAGAATACATAAGACAATCAGAAAGGGTGTTTAATATGAAATTTTCAAAGATGCAATATGAACGTCCAGAAAAAGAAGAAGTAGAAAAAACGTTTACGGAGCATATTCAATTATTTAAAGAATCAACATCAGTGGAAGAGCAGGTTGAGGCGTTAAAAGCGATCCAAGATTATTCGAATTGGCTTGATACACAAGCGAATCTTGTTTCAATTCGCCACTCGATTGACACCGAAGATGCATTTTATAAGGCAGAGAAGGAATACATAGATGAAGTGATGCCTGTGATGCAGGAGTTTACGACGGATTATTATCAAGCGTTGGTTGATTCACCGTTTCGAGCTGAACTTGAAGAAAAATGGGGAAGCCAGTTATTTAAATTGGCCGAGCTAAAGCTGAAAACATTTAACCCAGACATTATTCCAGAGCTTCAGCTTGGAGAATAAGCTAACAACGGAATACGGACAATTAATTGCTTCAGCTAAGGTTGAATTTGATGGGGAGGAGCGAACATTAGCGCAGCTCACACCATTTGAACAATCAACAGATCGGCAAGTACGTAAGCAAGCATCCACAGCTAAATTTGGTTTTCTGGCAGAGAATGAGGAGCAGCTAGATCGAATTTATGATGATCTGGTACAGGTACGTACACGTATGGCACATAAGCTCGGTTATGACAATTACGTAGAACTTGGTTATGCACGTATGACTCGTACTGACTATGATGCAGAAATGGTTGCGAACTTCAGACAGCAAGTCCAGGATTATATAGTACCAGTAGCTACAAAACTGCGAGAGCGGCAGCAAAAGCGTATCGGTGTTGATACCCTCAATTATTATGATGAGAATTTTACTTTCCAAACAGGGAATGCAAACCCTAAAGGAGATGCCGACTGGATTATTGAAAATGGAAAGCTAATGTATAAGGAGTTATCTCCAGAAACAGATGAGTTTTTTACGTATATGATTGAAAATGAGCTTATGGATTTGTTAAGTAAAAAAGGTAAAGAGAGTGGAGGGTACTGTTCATTCTTACCAGAGTATGGGTCCCCGTTTATTTTCTCTAACTTTAATGGAACCTCTGGAGATATAGATGTACTCACACATGAGGCAGGACATGCTTTTCAGGTTTTCCAAAGTCGTCATTTAGGTGTACCGGAATACAGCTTCCCGACCATGGAAGCAGCAGAGATTCACTCGATGAGCATGGAGTTTTTTGCGTGGCCATGGATGGAGCATTTCTTTAAAGAGGATACTGAAAAATATAAGTTTGCGCATTTGGCCAGTGCGATATTATTTATCCCATATGGCGTCGCGGTTGATGAATTCCAGCATTTTATTTATGCCAACCCGGAAGCGTCTCCTGCTGAAAGAAAGCTTTATTGGAGTAAACTTGAAGAGAGATATCTACCTCATCGTAACTATGATGGAAACAGCTATTTGGAAGCAGGAGGATTTTGGCAGAGACAGTCTCATATCTACCAAGTTCCGTTCTACTATATTGATTATACCCTTGCTCAGATCTGCGCGTTGCAGTTCTGGAAACGTATGAACGACGATCAGCCAGCCGCATGGAGTGATTACCTCAATCTGTGTCAAAAGGGAGGCAGCTTATCCTTCCTTGAACTTGTTGAAGTGGCAGGCTTACGTTCGCCATTTACCGATGGCACGGTTTCGTCCGTGATTGGGGAAATTGAGGCTTGGTTAGACGGAGTGAACGATCAGAAGTTATAAGTCTTATAATAAAATAGGACAGGTGAACTGGACATGGTCTAGTTCACCTGTTTTTTCTTTGTGTTCTACATTTGAAACAAGCATTTTCTTTGGTAAAAGCCCAATTATCGGAATAAGCTAAATTCTCTTTCTTCTAAAAGATCTATCGCTTATAATGAATACTTATACATAGAAAAGTAGAGAGAAGGGAAACAAGTGGAGACAAGAAATCCTACAGCTATTATTGATCAAAGTAAAATCAGGCCGTTTCATATCCTGTTTATTTTCTGGCTCTTTTTAATTATTTTATTTGACGGATATGATGTGGTTGTATACGGAGCAGTGGTTCCATCTCTTATTGAAGAGTGGGGCATTACTGATTTGTTAGCAGGTTCGATTGGAAGTTATACCGTTATCGGAATGGCTATCGGGACAATCTTATGCGGCATTTTAGCAGATAAGTTTGGTCGTAAAAAGGTCATCATTGGTACAACTCTCTTATTCAGCTTATTTACAATTTTATCTGGCTTTGCTCCTAACGAGTATGTTTTCATCGTTTTTCGAGTGATTGCCGGTTTAGGACTAGGTGGAGTGATGCCCAACGTCATTGCGTTAACAACCGAGTATGCACCTAGACGGATCCGTGCTGCGTTAATCTCATTTGTTTTTTGTGGCTATTCCTTAGGTGCAATCATTGCTGCACTAACGAGTCGAGCGGTATTACCTGAATTCGGCTTGGCAGCCTGTGTTTTGGCTTGCGGGGATTCCAATTTTGTTTCTTCCTTTTCTACTAAAGCATATTCCTGAATCGATTGTGTTTCTGTTATTAAAAGATCGTGAGCAGGAAGCAAAACAAATTCTACAAAAATTAGCTCCGGACGAAGACTTAAGCAATGTGAAACTGGAAAAGCCAGTTCTTCCTAAATCAGGTTCGCCGGTTGTTCATTTATTTAAAGAGAAACGCTCCTTCAGTACTCTAATGTTTTGGACATCGTGTTTTTGTGCTTTTGTGTTGATCTATGCATTAAATACATGGTTGCCAACCCTGATGATGCAGGTTGGAAATGACTTAAGCTCGAGTTTGCTCTTTACTGCGGTATTGCAGTTGGGTGCAATAGTTGGAACACTTATTTTTGGACGTGTGGTGGATAAGGTAGGCTTTAAAAAAGTCATGGTTCCACTGTTTTTCACCGGAGCTGTAGCATTATCCTTTGTAGGCATGACAACAAATGCAGTGATTGTGTTTGCCCTACTGGCTATCATTGGAGCCTCTTCGTTAGGTGTGCAAAATCTCTCAAATGCATTTGTTTCTCAATATTATCCTTCCACAATGCGTTCCACGGCACTCGGAAGTACCATTGCCTTTGGTCGTATCGGTGGGATTGTAGCTCCGACTTTTGTAGGCATTCTGTTAACGATGAATCTACAACCACAGTTTAACTTTATGGCACTAGGAATAGCAGCACTTATTGGTGGAACTGCGATGATCTTTGTACAGGAACAGTATGCTGCCTATACAAAAGATACATCTAATCAATCAGTTGAAAAATCAGCTTAAGATGAATGGCTTGTACAGGAAATTAATAGATTAAAAAACCGAATCATCATCATGATGGTTCGGTTTTTGTCCGTTAGAAATAAGAGAGAAAGGTATCACTACAGACATACACTCCCCCATCCCGGTAGTGGCGAGTCTGCAGATTACCCCTCGCTCGACTTTATAGGATATACATAAACTTCAATTCCAGCTTTGTTTTTATAGGAAACCCTCTCAGTAAATGCTAACCTAGATATTAGAATAGGAGGAGGATCATGGATAAGCATAAAAGGAATATCTGGATTGCATTTATTGGGAGCGTCATCATTATTGCTGTTACAGTTGTAACGATCATACAAATTAGCAGGAATCATCAAGAGAATATGGCTATTATTGAGCAGTGTTTTGAAAAGTTTGAACAAGAAGGTAGCGTTGTGGTGGTAGAAAAGAAAAGCTTCTGGTCGCCAGTGACTTGTGAAAAGAACTAGTCTATCCATTATCTCTTTCCAGATGAGAAAAACCTTGTTATAATTAAGAATGAGAATCATTTTTAATGAAAAGTTAGTCAAATAGATGTAACAAGGTACGAATCAGGAGGGGTAGTTGTGGCTAATCACGAAGATGTTTACGATGTGACCATTATAGGCGGAGGACCTGCTGGATTATATAGTGCATTTTATAGTGGAATGCGTGATATGAAAACAAAAATTGTTGAATATCAAGCTCAGCTTGGCGGCAAGATTTTGCTTTATCCAGAGAAAATCATCTGGGATATTGGTGGTTTACCACCCACTCCTGGTCAACAGGTGCTGACAAATCTAAACGAGCAAGCAAGAACCTTTGAACCAACTATCTGCTTAAACGAACAAATACAGGAGCTAATACGACGAGAGGATGGAATCTTTATATTAAAAGGTACATCTGGTGAGACTCATTATTCAAAAAGTATCGTGCTGGCAGTGGGTCACGGCATCTTCAAAACAGCTAAGCTGGAAATTGAAGGAGCAGACCGATATGAAGTGACTAACTTGCATTATACTGTGCAGCAGCTTGATAAATTTAAGGATCAACATGTAATTATTTCTGGGGGAGGGAACTCCGCTGTTGACTGGGCAAATGCACTTGAGCCAATTGCAGCTAGTGTCGCAGTGGTACACCGCAGAGATGAATTCGGAGGACATGAAAGCAATGTTAAGCAGATGAGGGCCTCCTCTGTTGACGTGTTAACACCTTATTGTGTAGAAGAATTACATGGTGATGAGGCAGGCACTGCAATCGAACGGGTGACACTAAAAGATCTTGAAACAGAAGAATGTGTTGAACATCAGGTAGATGCAGTTATTGTGAATCATGGTTATAAGATGGATCTTGATTTCCTGTTAGAGAGCCCTTTAGAGTTTAAAACAAACGAAGGAATTCTAGCTGTAAATGAAAAGATGGAAACAAGTGTACCTGGAGTTTTCGCAGCGGGTGACTTAGTGAATAATGACGGAAAACTGCGTCTCATTGCTGGTGCCTACGTTGATGGAGCTAAAGCCATTAATCAGGCCAAATTATTTATCCAACCAGACGCTACAGAACAAGCTTATGTATCCTCTCATAATGAGCGGTTTAAAGAGAAGAATAAGGAATTGCTCAAAAATGAAAAGCTTGTACATGCAGGAACACATTAAAAAAGAAGAGACGCTGCCACGTCTCCTCTCTTTTTGAGGTTTATCGTACCTCAAATGTCTTACAATCGGTTTCTGCAGAGTCTTTTGCCTTTGATTTATCATGGTGATTCACCACATAAATCTCTGAAGCTCCGCAGTGATTGTCTCCAAGCCCAATGCAAACAGCTTGAGACTTCACACAAAATTTGTTGTGCCATTTTACAGCACCTCCTGTCTTTAATGGATGGACCACCAGGAAAAAACAGAACTGCAAGCACAAGATAAAGCCTACTATTCGGGCTTTTTTTTTGTGACCGGGTGATAAAGCCGGTCGAACGTATCATATCAAATCGAGATTCCACAAGCAAGAAACGCATGGAAATTTTTACAATAGACGTGTTTGATGTGCGGACGATTTTTATCATATATTCATACGATATAATGTGTAATAATAAGAAGAGATAAAAAACGAGCGACAGCAGGGGAAAGATGAAAGGGGAGAGAAAGTTTGTTTGAGGCAGTTATAGATTTCTTAAGGGATTTTGGAGCATGGGGTTTGTTTATTCATTCCTTTGCAGATGCTGTTATTTTTCCGATCCCGGCATTCTTTCTACAAGTATCACTCAGCCTGATTAATCCTTCTCAAGCATTGTGGCTTGCAACAGTTGGTTATGTTGCCTGTATGTTAGGTACACCTCTTGGGTACTTAATCGGGCATTATTTGGGAGATTCGGTTCTTCAAAAACTACTTAAAAAAGATGCACTGCAAAAGGCGCAAACGTTATTTACTAAAAATGGAGAAGCAGCTATTCTAATTGGTGCATTCACTCCGATTCCTTTTAAAGTGTTTACGATAATGGCAGGAGCAATGAAGTTTTCGTTATGGAAGCTGATTGGATACGCTGCAATTGGCCGAGCGGTTAAGTTTTATGCAGTTGGTTTTTTGTTTTACTTCTACGGGAGAGCCGCAGAGAACTTGATTGATTCATATCTTACGTATATCTTTTTAGGAGTTGCTGTTTTACTCTTTATAGGACTTATGATTAAAAGAAAGATCCAAAAGAGCAAACGCTTAGAGATGGATGTTGAAGCTACTAAGGAGAAAGCGGTTAAATAGTGATATGACCTTTATGTAGCGCTCTGGCTTTAGCGGCACGTCGCGCAAGTCGGGGCGTGGACCTAGATATGATTATAACTGCTTAAAACAAAACCCCCGCATCACTAGTCTAGTGGTCGGGGGTTTTTGTTCATCCTTATGCTGTAAGAAGGCTTAAACTCTTTTTAAGTCTTATACCTGTGTGCGGAAGCGTTCTAGAAAATTCCGTAGTCGATCGCTTTTTGGATTATCTAGGACGTCGCTTGGTTTACCGTGTTCTACTAACTGTCCGTCTGCTATAAATACAATGCGGTCAGAGACTTGCCAAGCGAAGTCCATTTCATGTGTTACAAGAATCATGGACATGTCGCCTTGCTGAGCAAGGTCTTTGATAACAGCAAGTACTTCACCTACAAGCTCAGGGTCAAGAGCTGAGGTAGGTTCATCAAACAGCATAACCTTAGGCTGCATAACCAAAGCACGGGCAATGGCTACACGTTGTTGCTGACCACCAGAGAGTTGAATGGGATAGTTATCAACCTTATCACCAAGACCAACCTTCTCAAGCATTTCCCTTGCACGAGTTTCAGCTTCTTTCTTTGATAGACCTAGGACGTGAATAGGAGCTTCTGTACAGTTTCTTAAAATAGTCATATGAGGGAAAAGGTTAAAGTGTTGAAAAACCATTCCGACATTTGAACGAACTTTTCTTAGGTGCTTTTCATCCGCATCCGTCCACTTACCCTTTGCTTGCATTTTCCACAAATTTTCGCCTTCAACGATGATATCCCCACCTGTTGGTTTCTCAAGTGTCATCAGCATGCGAATAATAGTTGTTTTACCAGATCCACTTGGTCCGATAATGGATACAATTTCACCTGGATCTACATCCAGTGTGAAATCCTTCATGACTTCTAATTCATCAAAGGATTTTTTGATCCCTTTAAATTGTACAATTGGCTGTGTCATGTTGATGTCTGCTCCTTTTCAACTTTTTTGGCTTTTCTGCTAATACGGTTATTCATTCGTTTTTCTGCGTAACCAACAAGCAGAGAGGATGGATAACTGAGTAGAAGGAATAACAGACCTACAATCGTATAGACCTCAGTATACTGGAAGTTTGAAGCACCCAGTTCACGTGCGGCTGCAAGCATTTCATAAACAGAGATAGCCATTAGTAGTGGCGTTTCTTTAAATAAAACAATTAAATAATTGCCCATCATTGGGATAACCGGTGGGATGGCCTGAGGTAAAATGACTTTTACCCATGTTTTTGTTCGGCCGAAGTTAAGAGCGCGGCTTGCCTCCCATTGACCTTTAGGTACAGAATTTATCCCTGATCGATAGATTTCTGATAAGTAGGTGGCATAGTGAATGCCGAGTGTCGCTATTCCTGCTGTAACAGCACTCATGGAAACACCAACAACTGGAATTTGTGGCCATGCATAATACACAAAAAACAGTTGAACAAGTGGTGGTGTACTTCGGACAAATTGTACAAATCCAAAAACTGTCCACGCTAGTGGTTTAAAGGATGAGCGACCTAACAAAGTTAGCACTAAGCCAAACGTTACTGAAACAAGATACGCTCCAAGTGTAATGCCGAGTGTAACAAACATGGCACGAAAGATGACTGGGAATGCGTCTGCTACTACCTGCCAATCAATCATGTGCTAGCCACTCCCTTCGATGCTCGCTTCTCGAAATATTTAGAGAGAAGAATAAGGGGTAGGGCAACAAGGAAATACATCACTAATAAGATGGAAAAAACGGGTAGAGCGATGCTATAATCGGCTCCACGTAAGTTTTGGCCCCAATACATCATGTCCTGCAACGTTATTAAGGCAACAAGAGATGTTCCTTTCAAAAGCTCAATTGAGTTGTTTGTTAAGCCTGGAATCATTGTTCTAAATGCTTGTGGAAGAATAACACGAAACATTTGCTGTCTGCTTGTCATATTTAAGGCAATGCCAGCTTCTGATTGTCCTTTTGGTACAGAAAGGATAGAGCTTCTCACAATCTCTGATCCGTATGCTCCATAGTTTAATCCTAATGTAATAACACCTGCAAGGAAAGGATCTAAACGAATACCAAAGGCTTCCGGTAATACATAGAACAGCCAAAACAGCTGAATTAACAAAGAGGTACCTCTAAAAAACTCTACATAGATCATTGTCCCAACTCGGACAAATTTGTACTTTGATACTCTTGAGATCCCAGCAATAAAGGCGATGGTGAAAGCAAGAGCGGTTGCCGTTAAAAGAAGTGAAACAGTCGTTGGCAATCCTCGTATGAGTACCTGTACAATGTCTGCTGTGCTCAAAATTTGTTCACTCCTAACGGTTCAATTAAACAAAAACAGGGATATCTCGTAGAAACTCAATCACATGGAGCTT